>JANMCE010000446.1:0-21310 GCA_031360915.1 Actinomycetes bacterium
TGCGAAACGTCGCGAGTTGGAAGGGTCGGCATTCTGATGGGTTACCTCGGAGGCTTCCTCGTCACGGTCAAGCAAATCGGCCGCAAGCAGAAGGTCACCACCGAATACTCGGGTGGCTACGGCAAGCACGGCGTGCACGACGAAAAGATCCCCAAGCCCGAACGCCTGCATGGCCGCCATGTGTTGAACCGCTACGAAGACGGCATGGAGAAATGCATCGGCTGCGAGCTGTGCGCAGGCGTCTGCCCGGCCAAATGCATCTATGTGCGCGGCGCCGATAACGATCCCGACAACCCCACGTCACCGGGGGAGCGCTTCGGGTACGTCTACGAGATCAACTACCTGCGTTGCATCCACTGCGACCTCTGCGTGGAGGCCTGCCCCACCGAGGCCATCACCGAAACCAAGTTGTTCGAGTTCTCTTTCACCAATCGCAAGGATGCGATCTACACCAAAGAAGAATTGTTGGTCGGTGACGACGGCCGTCCGAAGCACATGCCGTGGGAAGACTGGCGCCCGGGCGACGACGACATGACCTCCGGTTGGATGCGGGCCACCGCACCCGGCGGCGACGCGTCGTTTGAAGGGATTGTTGGATGGTCAGGTGAGCTTGGCTACGGTGTGCGCGCCGCTGAGGTTGGCCAATCGGCCGAAGTCGCAGCCGCGCCAGCAGCCGAGACGCACGACGATCATGGAGGGCATCACTAAATGGTTGAAGTCGTTGTCTTCATCGTTGCCGCGGCCATGGTGCTGTTCGGAGCCGTCGGGGTAGTCGTGCGTAAGCATCCGGTGCACTGCGCACTGTCGATGGTGCTCACCCTTTTCGGTATTGCCGTCCTGTTCCTCGCCATGGACGCCCAATTCCTAGCCGCCGTGCAGATCATTGTCTACGCGGGCGCTATCGTGGTGCTGTTCCTCTTCGTCATCATGTTGATGGGCGTCGACAAGGCCGAATCGCTCGCCATCGAGCCGCTGAAAGGCCAACGCCCGGTTGCGATCAGCCTCGGCGTCGGCACGCTCGTCGCGCTGCTTGCTGCGTTCTTCGTGCACGGCGGCAAGGTCCGCGGTGTGCAGATCACCGGGGCACTGGCGGCCGGTGGCGCGGCGCAGGGCGGCGAGCAGAACGTGAAGGCACTCGCCCTCTCCCTCTTCTCCGACTACGTGTTCGCCTTCGAGGCCACCAGCGTGCTGCTGGTTATTGCCGTGCTCGGCACCGTCATCCTCGCCCGGCGGCCACCGAAGCAAATCGACGTGGAGGCATTGTCGTGATCGCCGTTCTCCACACCACGCCGTCGTGGTATCTGGTGCTGGCTGCGTTCCTGTTCGCGATCGGCGCGGCCGGTGTCATGCTGCGGCGCAATCCGCTCATCATGTTCATGTGCGTCGAGCTGATGCTCAACGCCGTGAACCTCACCTTCGTTGCGCTCAGCCGCAAGCTGGGCGACATTGGTGGGCAGACCGTTGTGTTCTTTGTACTCGTTGTGGCTGCGGCCGAGGTCGTTGTGGGCCTGGGCATTGTCGTGGCTCTGTTGCGGCGTAAGCCGGGTGCGACCGCCGATGATGTCGCCATGCTGAAGGGCTAAATCGTTGTTGAACCTTGTCTGGCTCATCCCAGCATTACCCCTGCTCGGCTTTGCGCTGATCCTGCTGTTCGGTCGTCGCCTTGGCGAACCGTTGGCCGGTTGGCTGGCCACGATCATGACCGGCGCGGCCTTCGCCATCACCGTGGCGGTGTTTTTCGACCTCGTCTCCAAACCGGTTGAAGAACGTGAGCACATTCGTACGCTGTTCACCTGGATCGCAGCCGGTCGGTTCCATGTCGATCTGGCCTTCCTGGCCGATCCGTTGTCCATCACGATGGCGCTCTTCGTTACCGGCATCGGCACCCTCATCCACATGTTCGCCATCGGCTATATGCACGGTGACCCGAAGTTCTCCAAGTTCTTCCTGTACCTCAACCTGTTCGTGTTCTCCATGCTCATGTTGGTGCTCGGCTCCAACATGTTGGTCACCTTCCTTGGCTGGGAAGGCGTGGGCACCTGCTCGTACTTCCTGATCAGCTTTTGGCACACCCGCAACTCGGCCGCGGTCGCCGGCAAGAAAGCCTTCGTCACCAACCGCATTGGTGACTGGGGCTTCATGATGGCGATGTTCTTCACGTACAAGGCTGTTGGTTCGCTCGACTTCCTCGCCCTGAAGGAAGGTGCCGCGACGTTGTCGCACTCCACCGCGCTGGCTATTGCGTTGTTCGCCTTCGTGGGTGCCTGCGGCAAGAGTGCGCAGCTCCCGCTCTACGTTTGGCTACCCGACGCCATGGAAGGCCCGACTCCGGTGTCGGCGCTCATCCACGCGGCCACCATGGTGACCGCCGGTGTGTTCCTCATGGTGCGTATGGCCCCGGTGCTGCACGAGGTACCCCAGGCCGGAACGGTCATCGCCATTGTCGGCGCGGCCACGGCGTTGTTTGCGGCCACCATTGCCGTTGCGCAGAACGACATCAAGAGAGTGCTGGCTTATTCCACGGTCAGTCAGCTCGGGTATATGTTCCTGGCGGTTGGTTCCGGCGCCTATGTTGCGGCCATTTTCCATATGGTGACCCACGCCTTCTTCAAGGCGCTGATGTTCCTCGGCTCAGGCTCGGTCATCCACGGGATGCACGAAGAGCAGGACATGCGCCGCATGGGCATGTTGCGCAAGTTCATGCCCGTCACAGCCATCACGTTCATCATCGGCTGGCTCGCCATTGCTGGTGTGCCGCCGTTCGCCGGGTTCTGGTCGAAGGACGAAATCCTGCTCAACGCGTGGCACAAGAGCCCCGCGCTGTGGGCTGTCGGCCTGGTTACTGCGTTGCTCACGGCCTATTACATGACCCGCCAGGTCATCATGGTGTTCTTCTCCGATGCCCGTTGGGAGTCGCATGCCGAAGAACACGGTGCGCACGGCGAGTTCAAGCCGCACGAGTCTTCACCCATCATGCTGCTGCCGCTCGTGGTGCTCGCCGGGCTGTCCATCGTCGGTGGCGCCATCAACCTGCCGTTCTCTAGCACGCTGAAGCGCCTCGAGATTTGGCTTGAGCCCGTCGTTGGCGAGGCCGAAACGAAGTGGTCTTCCAGCCCGAGCTTCAAAGTCACCCTTGCGGTGCTCGCAACAGTTGCCGGCCTGGTCGGCATCGCCGGCGCGATTGCCGTCTACCAAAAGAAGCGGGCCAGGGCCATCGAGCCGGCCATATTCGCCGATGCCTGGCGGGTGGATAAGACCTACGCCGCGTTCATGGGTGGACCGGGCCGCAAGATGTTTGACCTCATCACGCTCGCCGACGCTCGCGGCGTGGACGGTGCCATCAACGGCATCGCCGCCGAAGCCCGCAACTTCGGCACGGTTTTGCGGAAACTGCAAACCGGATTCGTGCGGCGCTATGCCATCGGGATCAGCGTCGGTGCGATTGCACTGGTTGCCTGGTTCGTCAGCCGAGGAATGTTCTGATCATGTCGTTTCCCATCCTTACCTCGCTGATCCTGCTGCCGCTCATCGGCGCGCTCGTCGTGGCCGTGTTACCGAACTCACGTCCCGAAACGGTACGCATCGTCGGGCTGCTCTTCGCAGTCGGTACCGGAGCGCTCAGTATCTACGCGCTAGCCAGCTTCAAGACCCATGAAGCCGGCTACCAGATGATCTCGAACCACACCTGGATCAAGGACTGGGGTTCCAGCTGGCACCTCGGCATTGACGGCATCTCGCTGTTCCTGGTGGTGCTCACCGGCATTCTGTTCCCCATCGCCATTGTTGGCGCCGACCCGCACCACGACCACAAGCCATACACCGCGTGGCTCCTGCTACTCGAAGCTGGCGTGATGGGCAGCTTCTTGTCGCTCGACCTGTTGCTGTTCTTCCTGTTCTTCGAAATCGTGCTGGTACCAATGTACTTCCTCATCGGCGGGTGGGGCTACGACAAACGGGTCTACGCAGCGCTGAAGTTCTTCATCTTCACCATGGCTGGCTCGGCCTTCATGTTCGTCGGCATCCTCGCCACCGTGGCGCTCTATCACAAGGCCACCGGACACTGGACCTTCGACCTGATCGAGATCTCAAAGAGCCAAGTCATCGGCGTGAAGTCGGCCCGCATCCTGTTCATGTCGTTTGCCATCGCATTCGCGGTGAAGGTGCCGCTGTTCCCGCTGCACACCTGGCTGCCCGACGCCCATACCCAGGCACCCACGGCCGGTTCGGTGATTCTGGCCGGCGTCATGCTGAAGCTCGGTACGTACGGCTTTATCCGCTTCGGTCTCGAATTGTTTCCCGAGGCGTCCCATCACTACCGCCACGTGCTCATCATCATGGCGGTTGTCGGCATCATCTACGGCGCCATCTGCGCCACCATGCAAAAAGACCTGAAGCGACTGGTCGCCTACTCATCGGTTGCCCACCTTGGCTTCATCGTGCTCGGAACCTTTGCACTCACCACTACGTCGGTCACCGGCTCGGTCTCGCAAATGATCAACCACGGCGTATCAACCGGTGGGCTGTTCCTGCTGGTCGGCATGATCTACGAGCGGCGTCATACCCGTCAGATCGCGGAACTCGGCGGTATCCAGAAGGTAGCCCCGATCTTTGCGGCGGCGTTCACCGTCGTGATGCTGTCGTCGGTTGGCGTGCCTGGCCTCAACGGTTTCGTGGGCGAGTTCATGATCCTGATCGGTTCCTTCCGCACCGCTCGCTGGTATGTCACCGTAGCCGCCGCTGGTGTGATTCTGGCGGCGCTCTATCTGCTGTGGGCCTACCAGCGGGTGTTCCACGGAGAGCCGAACGACGACAACAAGACGTTCCGTGAGCTCAAGCTTTCTGAAGGCCTCGTACTTCTTCCCCTGATCGGACTGATCGTGTTCAGCGGTGTGTACCCCAAGCCCATGCTCGATCGCATTGAGCCCAGCGTGCAACGCATCCTGACGGCGCTCGACAAGCAGCTGGTTTCGCCACAGAACCCCGATGCGCAGGAGACCACCGATGACGGCAAAGTCGTCGAAGCTGCCGGGGAGGTCAAGAAGTGATCCTCGCCCAAGCCGCTACCGAGGTCGACAAGTTCGTCGGCCCCAAAATCGACTGGTTCGCGCTGTCGCCCCTGCTCATTTTACTCGGTGGCGGTTTGCTGTTGATGGTTGCATCTGCACTTACCTACGGGAAGTGGGTGAAAGGTGCCTTCGCGTTCGTCACCGCTTCCATCGCCGGTGCGGCTGGCACCATGGCCATCATCCTGTGGCACAAGGTGAACGACGGCGGTCCTCGCAACCTGGCTAAGGGTGCACTCGCGCTTGACGGTTTCAGCCTGTTCGTCACCCTGTTGATCTGTTCTGCTGTGCTACTGACCGCACTGTTCATGGATGATTACCTTCGTCGTGAGGATCTTGACGGCGTTGAGCTCTACGCCCTCATGCTCATGTCGGCTGTTGGTGGCGTCATCATGGCGATGGCTACCGACATGGTGGTTCTTTTCCTCGGCCTCGAAATCCTGTCAATCGCCCTGTACGTGATGGCGGCTAGCCATCTCAAGAGGATCGACAGCCAGGAGTCGGGCATCAAGTACTTCGTGCTCGGTGGCTTCTCGTCGGCCTTCATGCTCTACGGCATTGCCCTGATCTACGGAGCCACGGGCTCCACCAACTACCGCAAAATCGTGGCCTTCCTCACTACCAACGTGGTGTTGGAGAACGGTCTGCTCATGGCCGGCATGGCACTTCTGCTTGTTGGTTTCGCCTTCAAGATCGCCGCCGCGCCGTTCCACTCCTGGACACCCGACGTGTACCAGGGCGCGCCATCCCCGGTCACCGGCTTTATGGCGTCGGCCGCCAAGGCTGCGGCATTCGCCGCCATGCTGCGCGTGTTCGTTATCACCTTCGCCACTCACGTCCGGGACTGGCGTCCGGCCGTGCTCGTGCTCACGATCCTCACACTGGTCGTCGGGTCGTTCCTGGCTGTCGTGCAGACCAACGTGAAGCGCATGCTGGCCTACTCGTCGGTGAGCCACGCCGGGTTCATGCTGGTCGGCCTGCACGCAGCCAGCCCCGCCGGAACGTCGGGCACACTCTTCTACCTGTTCGCATACGCCGTCGTGGTCCTCGGTTCGTTCGGCTGCGTCACGCTCATCGGACGCACCGGTGATGCCGACCACCGCCTGTCTGCCTACCGCGGTCTGGCCAAAGAACGTCCCGTGCTCGGCCTGGTCTTCGCAATCTTCCTGTTGGCCCAAGCCGGCACGCCCCTCACATCAGGCTTTATCGCCAAGCTCAGCGTCATCCGGGCTGCGGCCGAGAACCACAGCTACACGTTGGCGGTCACGGCCATGTTGTGCGCCGTGGTGTCGGCGTTTGTCTACCTGCGCATTGTCGTGTCGATGTTCATGAGTGACGCCGAAGCGGGCGACGACGATCGCGAGAAGATCCGGGTGCCGTTGTCGGCATCGGTCGGCCTTGCCGCGGCGCTGGTCTTCACTATCCTTGCCGGCATCCTGCCGGGCTGGTTGCTTGACCTCGCCCGTCACGCCCTGCCCATCGCACTCGGCCGCTAAGACCCGCTCGGGCCGGGCGACGGTCGCCCAACCCGAGCCGGAATTTCCCTGTATTACTTGCGCGTGGCTGTGACGGATACCACCACCGAAACCGAGGATGTTTACGTGCCGTTTACACACCTGTGACCGTATGTTTTTGGTCGTCCCGTACAGTTCGGGTCCACACCCGTGGCTCTCCCCCCGAAAGGCCCCCAAATGATTACCCGTGAACCCCTCGTAGACCGCGTCGCTGTTACCTTTCATCTCGACATCGACCGGCCCGTTTCCGTCGTCGGCGACTTCAACGACTGGAATCCGCTGAGCGATCCGCTCACCCCGCTGGCCGGCGGACTGCGTACCCGCACCATCGAGCTCACCCCCGGCACCTACACCTTTCGCTACCTGGCCGAAGGTGGCGACTTCTTCGACGACACCGATGCCGACTACCTGGCGCATAACGGCATGGGTGAGACGCACAGCGTGCTCGTCATCAGCGTCTCCGTCGATGAGGTCGCACCGACCGCAAGCTATGGATTCGATGAAGGTGACGAACTTGAGCGCATCGAAGGCATCGGCCCCAAAATCGGCGCCGCTCTTCGCGCCTCGGGCATCACGACCTTCGAACGGCTAAGCACCGCCGGTGAAACCGAAATGCGCGCCTCGCTCAGCTTCGCCGGCATCCGCCTAGCGCCCAGCGTCGCCACATGGGGCGAGCAGGCGCGACTTCTCGCCGCCGGAAGCGAAGAAGGCTTCCGCAAGCTCACCAACGCGCTCGTCGCCGGTCGCAAGGTCAAGTAGCAGCACTCGCATCTGGTTGCGCTTGCGGGGACGATGTCCGCGCAACCAGATGGCACGACAGGGCCAATCAACGTGCTCACGTTCCGCACGTCGGAGCCCGAGTTTTACAAGGTAAGCCGAGCCGGCGACGGATTCTTTTGGCCCGGCTGGTTTCCCGACCTGATCGGCCTTCGGCTCGATGATCCCGTCGACTGGTCCGAGGTGGCCGAACTCATCGAAGACAGCTACTGCCTCCTCGCGCCCCGACGTCTGGTCGACCAGCTTTCGAAAGGTGACATCTCCAGCGGCTGAGACGAGTCGGCTTTGGTCACCGACCGGTGGGACGCCGGCCGACCCGTCCGTCCGGGGCCCCGGTCGCCTCGGGCAGCTCCATAGCCTGGATGCCGGCAACCAGGAGCGCCACTAGGCGTTCGAAGCTCTCGTCGAGGCCGGCGCTCGGGGGATGCCCAGCGTCCTTCTCCAGCGCTACGAAACCGTGCAGCGCACTGCGAATAGATCGAGCCGAGTGCACCTGCTCGTCGGGCGCGAGGCGGTAACCCTTCATGGACATCGCCAGCACATGCACGATCCTGTCGAGCGCTGCTTCAAGGTCAGCATCGCCAGCGGTGGCGATGCGATCGGTGGCGTCGTAGAGCCCCGGGTGAACCCGCACGAAATGACGCCAGGCGTTCGCTACAGCCTGCACTGCCTCATCCCGGGTGCGACCAATTGCGGCTTCGCCAAGATCGGCAACGAGTAGCTCGCGGGCCCTCAGCACCATGGCCTTCTTGAGCTCGTGAATGCCGTTGATGTGCCGGTAGATCGACGGTTGGGTAACCCCGAGCTCAGAAGCGATGCGGGTCAGAGACACTGCGTCGATGCCTTCGGTGTCGGCAAGGCGCACGGCGGTGTCAACGACGCTTCTAGCCGTTACCCGGCCAGTACGTGCCCGCGGTCTGGCTGGGGGCGCGGCGGAGCGATTGGGCACTCCCTGACTCTAGCGACCGAACAACCACCGTTTACCAAAAAGTTTGAGGCCCTAACGGATGATGGAGTATCTCTTACGGACGGGTGAGTACAGTCGTGGGATGGCTGAGCTACCGGAAGCAACGGATGTCGTCGTCATTGGCGGGGGAATCGTGGGGGCCAGCATTGCCTATCACCTCGCCGAAAAACATGGCCGGGCATCGGTGGTGCTCGAACGACACCGTCTCACCTCGGGCACGACGTGGCATGCCGCTGGTTTGGTCGGTCAGCTCCGTGCCACCGAGAACGCCACCAAACTGGCCCGTTACAGCCTTGAGTTGTACAACGCTATGGATGACCAGTACGGCACCGGTTTTCGTGCCCCTGGCGCCATCTCCGTCGCGACGTCTGCCGCTCGTTTGGAAGAGCTGCGCCGTACCGCTGCGATGGCGCGCAACGTCGGAGTGGAGGTGCACGAAGTCACGCCCGACCAGATTGGCGAGATGTGGCCACTGGCCCGCCTTGATGATCTTCTCGGCGGTGTGCATATGCCCCGAGACGCATCGGTGTCACCCACCGATGCCACCATGGCGCTCGCAACCGCAGCACGCGAGCGCGGCGCGATTGTCGTGGAGGAAATCGAGGCGCTGTCGTTGATTGTTGAGCATGGCAAGGTCACCGGGGTGGAGACCAGCAAAGGTGCCATCCGCTGCAATCAGGTGGTGCTCGCGGCCGGACTGTGGAGCCGTGACTTTGCCGCCAAGCACGGCGTGACGGTGCCGCTGCACGCGGCCGAGCACTATTACGCTATCACCGTCGAGATGGACGGGATCACGCCCGACCTGCCCATCCTGCGCGACCCCGACTCGTGTGCTTACTACAAGCCTGAGACGGCCCAACTCCTCGTTGGATTGTTCGAGGAGTTCGCCAATCCGTGGCCAGCGGCCGGCGTACAGGCGCATCTTGATGGCGATGGTTTCATCACGCTCGACCGGAACATGGATCACCTCATGCCCCTCCTCAACACTGCCTTCAACCGGGTGCCGGTGCTGCATGAAACCGGCCTACGACTCATGTTCAACGGACCGGAATCGTTCACTCCCGATGACCGCTACGTCATCGGCGAAACGCCCGAGATCACGGATTTCTATGTCGCCGCCGGGTTCAATTCCATCGGCATTCAATCGGCGGGCGGCGTCGGTTGGGTGCTGGCTGACTGGATGACCAACGGTCACGCGCCGATGGATCTGCACGATGTCGACGTGCGCCGCTTCGAGCCATTCCAGCGCAACACCCGCTACCTGCGCGAACGCACCACCGAGACGCTCGGCCTGCTGTACGCCATGCATTGGCCGACCCGCCAGTACGCAACGTCACGCGGAGTACGCCGCACGGCGGCTCATGATCGGCTGGCAGCGTTGGGCGCCCAATTCGGCGAGTTGTCCGGTTGGGAACGCCCGATGTGGTTCGGTACACCGGGGGAGAACGTCGACGCCTACGGTCGACCCGGCTGGTTCGCCCGCACGGCCGAGGAACACCACGCCGTGCGCACCGCGGTCGGCCTCTTCGACCAGAGCAGCTTCGGCAAGCTCATGGTGCAGGGCCCCGACGCATGCAAGCTGCTCGACCGCGTGAGCGCTGGTGCGATGGACGTGGAGCCGGGCAAGGTTGTCTACACGCAGTGGCTCAACGATGAGGCCGGTATCGAAGCCGACCTCACCGTCACTCGAATCTCAACCGATCGCTACCTGGTGGTGACTGGCGCCGGCACGCGGGTCCACGATCAGACCTGGCTCGAGAAGTCGATCGGTGGCGATCGTGCGACCGTCACTGACGTGACCTCCGGGTATTCGGTCTATGCGGTCATGGGTCCGAATTCGCGAGCCCTGCTCCACCGGGTATCGCCCGCCGATCTCTCCGACGAGGCGTTCCCGTTCGGCACTTCGCAAGAGATCGAGGTCGGCTACGCGCTCGTGCGCGCGACGCGGGTCACCTACGTGGGTGAGATGGGTTGGGAGCTGTACGTGCCTACCGAATTCTCCACCCACGTGTTCGACGAACTGGTGCGAGAGGGCGCAGCGGTGGGGCTGAAGCATTGTGGCTACGGTGCGCTGTTTTCGTGTCGCATCGAGAAGGGTTATCGCCACTTCGGTCACGACATCGGGCCCGACGACGATCCGCTGTCGGCCGGTCTCGGTTTTGCGGTGTCGTACACGAAGGACTTCCGCGGCCGCGAGGCGCTGGAGAAGATCAAAGCCAACGGCATGCGTCGGCGCCTGGTGCAATTCATGATCGACCCGGCGTCCGACGCCATCAAAGACGGCCATGTGCAACTGCACCACCATGAGCCGATCCTGCGTGACCATGAGCCGGCGGGTTGGATCACGTCGGGCGGCTTCGGCCACTTCCTCGGTGCACCCATCGGGCTCGGATACGTGAAGCGTGCCGATGGCGAGGTCGTCATCCCCGACTGGATCAGGGAAGGCTCCTGGTCGATCGAGGTTGCCGGTACGACGTACGCGGCCACCGCCAGCCTGCGCCCGTTCTACGACCCCACGAGCGCTCGGGTGAGGAACTTGAGGTAGGGCGAGGTGTTGCTGAAGTTGTCTCCCCAACATCTGCGCATCTTGATGCGATACCGCATCGAGATGATATTCTGGAGGCATGCGAACGACGATCGATTTGAGGCCGGATATTCACCGCTTGGCGCAGTCGGTTGCTCGCGACCGGCATCAGACCCTCAGTGAAACCATCAACGAACTGCTCGGACGGGTTCTCAGCCCGCAGACAGCACCTGTCACATCGGTCAGTGAACGAACCGGGCTGAGGACGATTCGGCTCGGCCGGGTGATTACCGCGGACGATGTCCGTGAGCTTGAGGATGACGCGTGACAGCGCTTCTCGATGGCAATGTGCTGATTGCCTTGACGGTCGAAGATCACGTGCACCATCAATCGGCAGAAGACTGGATGGCGGCCCATCCTGATCGACTCTTCGCAACGACGCCGATCACGCAGGGCACGCTTCTTCGACTCCTCATCCGAAACGGGATAGCGGCCAACGATGCCATCGAAATCCTCGAAGCCACGACCGTGCATCCCAATCACCGATTCTGGACCGACGACGTACCGTACGACTCGGCGGTTTTGAGCGGTGTCATCGGCCACCGCCAAGTCACCGACGCGTACCTGGCCGCACAAGCGCGCCTGCGAAGTGGCCGACTCGCGACATTCGATGCCGGACTCGCCGCAGCGCACCCCGATGTTGTCGAGTTGATCCCGACTGCCTAGACGCTTGGGCTGCGATCTGCGCGAGCAATGTTTCTCGCTTCCCAGCCACCGCAACAACATCGCTACCGAACTCCTAAGGGTGATAGGCAACAGGGATGGAATTTCGCAAGCTTGGTAACACTGGTCTCAGCGTTTCGGCCATCAGCTATGGCAACTGGATTACGCACGGGTCGCAGGTGGAAGTGGAGGCGGCCAACGCATGCGTGCATGCGGCACTCGACGCCGGTATCACCACGTTCGACACTGCCGACGTCTACGCCGCTACCCGCGCCGAATCGGTGCTCGGTGAGGCGCTGAAGGGGCAAACCCGAAGCGAGCTTGAGATCTTCACCAAGGTCTACTGGCCGACCGGTAAGGGTCCGAACGGTCGTGGTTTGTCTCGCAAACACATCATGGAGAGCTGCGAGGCGTCACTTCGTCGTCTGCAAACGGACTATGTCGATCTGTATCAAGCCCATCGGTTTGACCGGAGAACTCCGCTTGAGGAGACCCTGCGGGCGTTCGATGATCTGGTGCGTCAGGGCAAGGTGCTGTACGTCGGCGTGTCGGAGTGGAATGCCGAGCAGATTCGAGAAGGACAAAGACTCTGCCGAGCGATGGGTCTGTATCCACTGGTATCCAATCAGCCGCAGTACTCCATGCTGTGGCGGGTGATCGAGGCCGAGGTCATTCCGGCGTCGAAGGAGCTTGGGCTCAGCCAGATCGTGTGGTCACCAATTGCGCAGGGCGTGCTTACCGGCAAGTACCTGCCGGGTCAGCCGGTGCCCGCAGGCTCGCGGGCTACCGACACGAATGGCGGCAGCGACATGATCGCCGACTGGCTCCGTGATGAGGTTCTGGTGGCCGTGCAGAATCTGCGTCCGATTGCGGCCGAGGTCGGACTCTCGATGGCGCAGCTCGCCGTCGCATGGGTGCTTCAGAACGATAATGTTGCATCTGCAATTATCGGTGCGACTCGACCCGAACAGGTTGTCGACAATGTCGGCGCGCTCGGTCACAAACTGGACGCCGAGATCATGGCCAAGATCGATGCCGCCCTTGGCGATGTGGTCAGCCGTGACCCATCGCTGACTCGCTCGCCGTAGAACGCGGTCAGGCCGGAAAGTTCACTTCGGTGACGATGCCGCCGCGGGTGTTTTGTTTCAGCCAAATGTGCACGTCGGTGACTTGCGGTGCGAGGGCCGCAATGGCGTCGTGCATCTCAATCGCCAGGTGCTCGGCGAAAATGCGTCGATCTCGAAAGGTGACCAACCAGAGCTTGAGTGACTTTGACTCGATGGCGTGGGTGATCGCCGTGTACTCGATGGACGCCTCGTAGATGTCCGGCTGGATGCCGGGGACCGCCGGGCAAAGCGACTGCAACTCATTGGTGGTGAACTTCACTCGCACCGGTCGGTCGATAGGGAAGGTGTCGAGCCCGCCGTATTCCTCTACCGCCACCTGGCGGCCCAACATAGGTTCTGTCATGGGTCGATGAGGCTAATCGCGGTGACATGGCGGGACACTTCAGCTTCGGAGGGTTGCGTGCCGCCGAACTCGACGGTGAACCAGTGACCTTTGCCCAATCCGTTCATGGTGTCGGTCATGGTGCCGGGTATGCGAAGAAATGTTTGCATCGGTGTCCCGGTCGTTTTCGAGAATGCCGAGCAGGCGCTCAGAAGCGGCTGGCCTCGGGCGGGATCACAGTCGACGGTGAACAGCGGCTGGTGGTAACTGACGGCCCAGTCGAGTGGGTGGCGACTTTCAATCGCATTCACAAGCCGCTGCATCCCCTGGTTCTCCGGCTCGCTCATCGGATAGGGACCCGACCCCGAGGTCACGACGGACGGGTACAGAGAACCGGGCCAGTTGCGATTCAGATCGACGTCGTTGCCGTTGCGTCGCGTTCCAGTGGCAAGTCCGTCGGGGTTCATCGTGCGCAGTGTCCACAGCTCCAGATCTGGCGGCAATACGGTGGTGGCCAGCGCGTTCACCACGCGGATGCCTGCCGGTTCCTCGCCGTGCATACTGCCGATCACCAGCACGTTTCGGGTCGGGCTGTCGGAACCTTGTCGGTGAGTTGAAGTCAGCACTCGGCCGTCGGCGGATGACCCGAACGTGAACGTCGCCGGGGGCTGGTTTGCCACCGCAGGCGTGGTCGCCACATAAGGTGCTCCCGTGAAGTAGCCGGCGAGATCGGCGATGAGGTTTTCCCCGGCGAACGAAGACAACGCAATGCCTGCGGACGACAGGTTCGTGATGGCTGCGTTGGCGATGGCGACACCGGCAGCGGGCGCATTCAGAGATGACGTAATCGGCCGAAGAGTACGCGCCGGCCATGCCGTCATGAAGCCCGCGGCGAAGGCATCGGTGCTGGTGTAGTTGAGCCACGCCGCCGCATGACCGGTGGCGGTAGCGGGTAACTCAATGGTCCCGCCCGGCCACACAAACCCAGCAGGGCCCGTCCGCGTATCCAGAAGTCTTGTCGGGACCTGCGGCGCGAAAAGCCCAACGCTTGAAAGCGTCGCTGACGGTCCGGTGAAGTAGCCGACGATGTCGACCACCACATGTGCTCCACCCTGCGTGTAAATAGAGAAGCCGGTCGCCGAAACGGGCACAACCGTGAAGATCGCGCGGGTCTGGCTGGCACCGTCGGCGTTGCCGGTGGATGCCTGAGGCAGCGGAGCACCGGCTGGCCATGCCGTGAAGAATCCCGCGCCCAGTGTTCCGGTGAAGGTGAGGTTGGCGGCAACTGCGATGGCATCGGTTGGCACGTCGGCGGGTAGCGGAACGTCGCGCCGGCGGCCAGGCTTTAACGGGGTAGCTCCAAAGGTCGGCTCGCGCGTATCGAGCACACGACCCGCGTTGGACGGCTGATACCGGCCGGCGGTTGCCTCTGCCGCCTGATTGAACAGGCCGACAAGATCGACGATCAGCTCTGTCGGTGTTTGGACATAGAGATCGACCGAGCCAGCCGTGCCGAGGCGAACCGTGGCGGTATTGGCCCGGACCTCACCCGCTCGGGTGACATTGAGGTTTGATGCCTCCGGGCGCGATGCGCCGGTCGGCCACACTGTGACGAATCCGGCTCCGCTTGTATCGACGGCCGTGACCGTCAGCGTCGCAGCGAGTGCGTCGGTATCGACGACAACCCGAATGGTATGGGCGTCGATTCTGTTGAAGCCACTGCTCGACGTCGGGCGAGTGTCTGCCAGTCGGCGTGGACCAACCGCGCGATACGCGGCCGTGGTCGCGGCAGCGTGCGCAGCCGTGGTCGGCATGGTCACACCCGCTACAGCCAACAGTCCGATCGACATGAGCTGCGTAGTGAGCCGTTGGATGCGCAAGTTCGGAAGTGTAGGACCTGGCGCGACGGATAGTGTCTGACATCAGTCCATTCCGCAGTAGGGGAGAATCATGGGTCGCTTAGATGGCAAGGTCGCACTTATTACGGGTGCGGCCGCCGGGCTTGGTCGTGTTGCCGCCGAACTGTTTGCTCGTGAGGGGGCCAAGGTTGTCATCGCTGATTTCGTCGATGGTGACGAAGTGGTTGAGGCCATCGCAGAGGCTGGGGGCGAAGCGGGGTACGCCCGCTGTGACGTTGCGGATGATCAGAGCGTAAAGGCAGCTGTCGACTTTGCGGTCGAAGAGTTCGGCGGTTTGCACGTGCTGTACAACAACGCTGGCATCAGCCCGGCCGATGACGACGGTCCCACGAATACGTCCGACGAGACGTGGACTCGTACTCTGGACATCAACGTCACGGGGTTGGCCCGCTGCTGCCGTCACGGCATCCCGGCCATGCTCGATAGCGGCGGTGGTTCCATCATCAACGTTGCGTCGTTCGTTGCTCACCTCGGTGCCGCCACTCCCCAGATCGCGTACACAGCGTCGAAGGGTGCGGTGCTTTCGATGACTCGAGAGATAGCCGTCATCTACGCCCGCCAAGGCATTCGTGCCAATGCGCTTTGCCCCGGACCGGTGCTGACACCGCTGCTCGCCAAGTTCCTTTCCGATGACGCGAAACGTCAACGTCGACTGGTGCACGTGCCGATGGGTCGCTTTGGCGAGGCCATCGAAATTGCCAACGGTGCACTGTTTCTGGCGAGCGACGAGAGTTCATTCATGACCGGTCAAAGCCTGCTCATCGACGGCGGTATCACCGCCGCATACACCACCCCGGAGTAGAAAATGGACAGAGGGAAGAACCGCACGCTCACCCCAGAGCACCTAGCCACGCTCATCAACGAAGGCCACGTCGACACGGTGGTCGTGTGCTTCGCCGATCAGCAGGGACGGTTGGTCGGCAAGCGTTGCGACGGCGAGTTCTACCTTGATGTGGTGCTCAGCGAAGGTGCAGAAAACTGCAACTATCTCATCGCCACTGACATGGACAACAACGCCGTGCCGGGCTACCGCTTTGCCAACTACGACCAAGGCTATGGCGACATGCGCAGCGTGCCCGACCCCGCAACGATCCGGCTCTGCCCGTGGATCGAGAAGACCGCACTGGTCATGTGCGACCTCGAGGATGTCGACACAGGAAAGCCCATCGACGTGTCCCCCCGCCAGATTCTGAAAGATCAGATCGCGAGAGCCAACGGCATCGGTTTCACCCCTATGCTGGGTAGCGAGATCGAGTTCTTCCTGTTCTACGAGACCTACCGCGAGGCGCATGCCAAGGGCTACAAGAACCTTGAAAATCACTCACCGTTTTTGGAGGACTACCACGTTCTGCAGACCACGAAGGACGAGTACATCATCGGGCAGATACGTCGGCAGCTGAAGGCGGCCGGACTACCGGTGGAGACCAGCAAGGGTGAGGCCGGTATGGGCCAGCATGAGATGAACCTCACTTACATGGACGCGCTCGCGATGGCCGATGCCAATGCCTTCTTCAAGAACGCCATCAAGGAAATCGCTGCGCTGAACGACCGGTCGATCAGCTTCATGGCCAAGTACGACATGGGCGATACCGGCAGTAGCTATCACATCCATTCCAGCCTCTGGTCGGCCGATGGAAACGAGTCGCTGATGGCGGGTCACGAAGCGCATCACATGAGCCAGACCTTCCGCTGGTACCTCGGCGGGCTGATCCAAACCGCACGCGAGTTTTCGCTTCTGTACGCACCGACCATCAACAGCTACAAGCGTTTTCAGCCCGGGTCATGGGCGCCCACCGGTGTCGGTTGGGGAGTGGACAATCGCACGCTTGGCTTCCGCGTTGTCGGCCACGGCAAGGGCATGCGTGTCGAATGTCGTGTGCCCGGTGCCGATGCCAACGGCTATCACGCCTTTGCGGGGCAACTCGCCGGCGGACTGTACGGCATCGAGCACAAGATCGACCCGGGCCAGCCCTATATGGCGAACGGTTACGAAGCCAAAGATCTGCCTCGCATTCCGTGGAACATCGTCGACGCCATCGAACTGTGGCGCAACTCAACCATTGCGAAAGAGTGCTTCGGCGAGGACGTGCACTTCCACATCCTGCATGCCGCCGAGGAAGAGTGGGCCGCCTTCAATCGACATGTCAGCGACTGGGAACTCCGCCGCTACTTTGAGAGAGTCTAAAGTGCCAGCAATGCGTGCTTTGGTTTTGGGGAATGACGGGGACTCGGACGCGGGATTCATTGGGGCGCGAGCGGTTCATCACGGATACGCGCTCACTACCGTGGTGCGCGAGCAGCCGGAGTCATGGCCGACGCTTGACGGGTTCGATCTGGTGATTTCGCTCGGGTCGGAATGGTCGGTGTACTGGGATCATGTACAACCCCAGGTGCAGCCGGAGCTCGCCCTGCTTCGTGATGCGACCGATCGCGACCTACCCGTTTTCGGCATCTGCTTCGGCAGTCAGCTTCTCGCCGCCGCTCATGGCGGAACCGTCACCAAGTCGGCCACGCCGGAGATCGGCTGGTACGAGGTGGAGTCCACCGGTATCGGGCAGGACATTTTGGCCAGAGGCCCCTGGTTCCAATGGCACGACGACCACTGGACACTGCCGCCGGCTGCAACACTCCTAGCCAAGAACGCCAACGCCAATCAATCGTTCCGCATCGGTCGGAGTTTCGCCAGTCAGTTCCATCCAGAGCTCAATGAAACGATGCTCCGAAGGTGGCTGGCCGGCGGCGGGGCGGCCATCATGAGCGAGCGGGGCCTCGACGTTGACGCGTTGCTTGAACAAACCCTCCGCACGACCGACGATGCGGAGAACCGGGCAGCCGACCTTTTCGACCGGTTCTTGAAGGTGATAGCGCAGTGACCGAAATGCTGCTCGGCCGGCCCCCCGGAGCAGCATTTCGACCAGTCAAGAATGGCAACGCCTTTGAGCAGACCGTCGAGCGATTGATGCAGGCGATCAAGCTCGGCATGGTGAGCCAAGGTGAACGACTGCCACCCGAACGCGAGCTGGCCGAGTTTCTCAACGTAAGCCGGGTCACGTTGCGCGAGGCCATCAAGGCGTTACAGGACGCCGGCTTTGTCGAGAGCCGCCGCGGTCGGTTGGGCGGCACCTTTGTGCTGTACGACACCTGCCACCGCCAGACGGTCGATCCGAAACTGGCGGCCAGGATTATGGGCAGCGAGTTGCATGACGCGCTGGCGTTTCGCTCCATTGTTGAACCCGGCGCGGCCGAGCTCGCGGCCAACCGGGACCTCACCAACGACGAACGCGCCATGCTCACCTCTCGGCTGCACGAGGTTGATCAGGCACCTCCTGACCGTCGTCGTATCGCCGACAGTCGGCTGCATCTGGCCATCGGCGAGCTCAGCGGCTCGTCTTCCATTGCCACCGCGGTGGCCGAAGTGCAGGTTCGGCTCGATGAACTGCTCGCCGCCATTCCGGTGCTTTCCCGCAACATCGAGCACTCCGATAGTCAGCACCGGGCGGTGGTGACCTCCATTCTGAATGGCGATGCCCGACGAGCGCGTCATGCAATGGAGAGCCACGTGGCCGGCACCGGTGCACTTCTGAAGGGTTTCTTGACCTAGGCCACACACCGCCGAGAGCACCGAGCGTCGGGGTCTCCGCAGTTGCTCAAGACGCAGTCTGAAAAGGTGCAGAGCGGTTCAGTCACAGCAGCCGACCGCCGATTTAATCGGCATGAATCGAAAGTTGGTTACCGGCGGCCTCTTGACCGTCGCCCTGCTTGCCGCAACGGGACTTGCGTTCGCAGCTGGCAGCGCCAGCGTTCAGGTCTCCCTGGAGCCGAGCGCGAAGACCGTCGGCCCGAATGGCACCTTGACCTATACCGCCCGATTCGGTTGCTCTTCATCGGTTGCGGACTGCACGGGTGGACTCCTGGACGTTGATATTCCGGCGCCATTTTCGATCGTGGGGAACCCTCCGGCGGGTGGCTTTGTGTCGAGCAGTTCGGTGACAGGAAACACCGTCCACTTCAAGCTGGATGACCCCCTGTCTCCGGGTTCTAGCGGATCGGTCGTGATCCAGGTGCAGGTGCCGTCGTGCAAGATGGCCGGCAGCCCCGATCCCGGGCCGGTCGCGCCCACCGCGCGGATGTCGGCGAGCGGTGTGAACGGCATGGCCAACGCGGCCGATGTCACCATTACCTCGCTGCCCGACTGCGTGCCATCTACCTACATCCGTCCGTTCTCGAAGTGGGGCACGGACGCTGCGGTCGGTGGCCTCAACTACTGGAGCATTTATGCGCCCGCCCAAACCGTGGCCTATTCGATCGAGGATGTGCTTCCAACCGGGCTCGTTGTGCACAACCTCGGTGCCGACAGTGGTCTGACCATCTCGGTTGATTGCGGCGTCGGGTACGTGCCGGTGACGGGTGACCTCTTGTGGATGGCACCGCAGCCCGCCGGCTGTGCGTTACCGGGCCAGGAACTCAGCCAGTACCGATTCCAGAATCTCACCAAGATCCGCATCGACGTTGCCGCCAACACCTCCGGCAGTCTGTGGCTTCGGACCTTTACCGACTCGCCCCTCGCGTCCGGCACCCCGGTCCAGAACTGCGCGACGCAGGTGGCCCCCGCCGTCGGTACCAGTTGCAGCACGGTCAACGTGTACCCGCCGACTGCGCTGCCCGATACGCAGAGCTTCGTGATCGGCGCGCCGAACATCCCACTCGGGCCGCCGCCCGACTGGCTGAACCCCGGTCCCGTGAGCGACGCCGGTGCCACCAAGCTCGGGCCGCGTGATCTCGCCTATTCAATCCGAGTCGTCAACAATGAGCAGGCAGGCGGTGACCTCATCGACCCGGTCATCACACAGTTGCTCGACGCTAACCTCGACTACACGTTCGGCGCCTCAGGCAACTGGTGGACCTCTTACGCCGCTGTCAGTGTGGAAGGCGGCGCGCCCGTGGCGTTCGACCCGACTCAGCAGCCCGGCTGCAAAACCCCCATGTTCGAAGTGATACCGAATGCATCCGGTGCCCGCACCTTGCTGCGTTGGACCTTCAAGGGGTGCACCCTCCACGGTGGATGGTCAGGGGTATCGGCAGTCGGGGTGTACGTGTCGGCCCGCATGAAGTCCACCGTGATTCCCGGTATCACGGTGACATCAAATTCGACCTCGTCGCCCTTTGACCCGACTTCAGGCGTGTCGGGTTACAACATGGTGTGGTGCAACGACGATCTTCCCGACACCGGTGACTTCGATGGTGACGGACTCAAGACTGACCGGCTCTGCGTTGGCAACCAGGCGTCGTGGACAATGCCCCAGGGCGCTGAAGCCATGAGCGCAACAGCCACCGTGCAAGGTGCCAGCGACACCGTTCCCACGTTCTATCCGGCGACAGCAACAACGGATCTCTCGGGCATGGTCTCCTACAACTTCGAGCTCGCCAATAGCGGCTCGTCGCCGCTAAGCCGCCTCGATCTGGTGGACATTCTTCCATCGGTCGGGGACGTGATGGTAGCGGCGCCTGGCGAGCCGCGCCTCTCGGAGTGGAACGAAGAGCTGATCGGCATCGACAGTGTGCAACGTAAGGATGCGTTTGGAGTGATGACACCCGTGCCAGCCGGCCAGTACACCGTCGGCCTGAGCGCCTCGCGTAATCCGTGCCGCTGGGACAGCACCGCTGGCGATCAGGTCCGGGCCTCCGGTGGCGTGTTCGCTACCGTCGGCACCGTAAACGGGCCGGCGGGATGTGTGCCCGATACTTGGGCGACATCGACGGCCACCCCGGCCCTTTCTTTCGGCCTCGTCTACGAACCGGCTACACCGCTCGCACCAGGTGAGAAACTCCACATTTCCTTACGGACCCGACTCAACGGATCGGTTCCGGCCCCGAAGGCCACCGCCCTCGAGTCGTGGAACAGCATTGCGTACACAGCGACGCTCGTCGGTCTGAACGGGCCGTTCACGCTGCTCACCGGCGAGCCACTGAAGGTCGGCGTGCGATTCGCCGACCCGGCCTACACCGCCAGCATTGGTGGCGTTGTGTGGAAGGACTTCGACGGGAACGGCATCCGCGACGAAGGCCCTGCCAGCAACCTTGCAGGAATCGGTGTTGCGGTGTTCGACAGCGCGGGTGTCATCGTGACAACCGTTTACACCGACAGCAACGGTGTCTACGAACTGGCTGGGCTGACGCCGAACGAAAACTACCGGCTGGAGATATCTCTCGAACCGGGCGTCGGTACGCTCGACGGCTACTTCGTGTCCCCCGCCAACGCTGGCTCCGTGCCGTTGCTGAACTCCCACGCGATCCAAACGGCAACGAGAGCAGTGATCTCTGGCAGAACCGGAGCCGCCGGCACCGTCGACATGAACAACAATGTGGGCGCAGCC
>JANMCE010000020.1:0-4602 GCA_031360915.1 Actinomycetes bacterium
CCAACGCCTCATCGGCGTCTGGCAGCAGGATCGATTCCCCGACGGCGGTGCACGCGGGCTTGGCACTGCGGTGTCCACCGACGGTGGTGTGTCGTGGGCAACAGTCACACCGCCCACCTTCAGTCGTTGCTCTGGGGGCACCGTCGCCAATGGCGGCGATCTGGAGCGTGCCACAGATCCGTGGGTGTCGATCGGCAAGGACACATTGGGGCAACCGGTCGCCTATCAAATTTCCGATTCGTTCAATGACACGAACCCCACCAACGCCATTTTGGTGAGCCGCTCTACCAACGGTGGCACCACGTGGGATGCGCCGGTGACGCTGTTACGTGAGAGCGGTGGGCGTGACGTGAGCTTCGCGTTCAGCGATAAGGAATCCATCACCGCCGATCCGACGCAGCCCTGCTACGCGTACGCCATCTGGGACCGTTTGGTTGGTCCCGCGGGTTCATCAAACGGGTCGGCAAGCTCGTTCGAACATGCACTGGGCTACCGGGGGCCAACGTGGTTCTCCCGCACGACCAACTGTGGCGTGAGCTGGGAACCAGCTCGGCAAATCTATGACCCGGGTCAGATCAACCAGACCATCGGCAACCAGATCGCGGTGCTTCCCAACGGCACCCTCATCAACACGTTCGATCTGATTTTCAACGCGAAGAACGCCAAGGGTGTGCGAGGCGAAAATATCGCCGTGCAACGCTCAACGGATAAGGGGCTCACCTGGAGCGCTCCGATCGTCGTGGCCAAGGGTCTTTCCGTGGGCGTGGTCGCACCGGACGGTACGCCGTTGCGTACCGGCGACAACATCCCCGACATCGCAGTTGGCTCGAACAGTCACGTGTACCTCGTGTGGCAGGACGGCCGGTTCTCGGGTGGTACTCGTGAAGACGTCGCCATCGCCGAATCGGCCGACGGCGGCCTCACCTGGGGTGCGCCCGTCCGGGTGAACAGCGGGTCGGTGCCAGCCTTCAATCCGTCGGTGGAAATCACTTCCACCGGTCGCCTGGGGGTCGGTTACCACGAGCTCACGGGCGTAGGCGTGACCCGACTGTTGGCCACCAGCGCGACGGCCTCGATTACCGCGCTTACGCCCGCCTTGATCGCCGGAGGCCCTGCCAATCCGATCACCAACGCACCGATCGCTCGGGGCTATTTCCTGGGTGACTACGAAGGCCTCACGGCCAGCGGTGGGAACCTGGTGTCGTTCTTTGCGAACCCGAACACATCGGGCGCACCGAACCAGACCGACATCTTCTCGGTCGTCTCCTAACGCTGCCAGCACGCGGTGGGCGGGACACCCCGGCCCGTCCACCGCATTCGGCCCCGCCTGGTTCCTTCTACTTTGGGTGGGGTGGTGGGGGTGGTGGGCGCCGTTTGTGGGGAGGTTGTCGGTCTCGATTGAGTTGCCTGAATACGGTAGCGACGGCTTGATCTGCGGCGGCGATGCCGTCAACGAGGGTTTCGCGGTCTACGGCGATGATGTCGTCGGGGTACTGGGTGTTGTTCCGAGCTTCTCGTAGTGCTTGGAGTACTTGCGCGGAGGTTTGGGGTACGAGCTTGGCGGCCACTGCGATACGGTCGTGGGCTGCATGTTTGCCCGCGGTGCCGGTTGAGCATCGTCGCCCGTTTGCGATGAGCCAGGCTTGGGTCGCGAGCTGGACGGCATCGTGGGCGTAAACGACACCACGCCGCAGGCTGTAGTCACCGGTTCCATTCCCGAGTTTTGCTTTGGCGTCTTCGAGCGATTCGGCGGCTTCACCGCATATTCGGGCCGCGTCGTCGGGGCGTGGCCGCACTTGGTGAGGTGACACGATACCGTCGGCTTGGAGCCCGGCGAGGAGATCAACGGGTCGGTTCATTGGATCACGTTTTTCACGTTGACTCCTGTTGCACGGATCTCGGTGAGGAACTCGGTCTGCGCGTCGGGAGGGTAAACGCGGATACTGATGGTCATGCCCGTTTGTTCTTGGCTGTCACCGATGGCGCGGTATACGGCGGGGAGGGAGAGGTTTCCGAGAACGGCGAGATCGATGTCGTTCGGAAACGCGCCTGGCTCGCCGTGGAATCGTGCTGCCCATGATCCGTAGATCCACGCCTCGACAACGCGCGGATCGGTTTCGAGCGCATCGCGTAGCATCGGCAACACGCCTATTGTTGATGAAATGAGTTGGCGGACTGGGATGTAGATCGGCAGAGAAGTGACCGGCTCAACCACCTTGGCGGTCCCGAGCTGGCGTAAATGTATCCATCCAGCATCTGCGAGTCGCCCAAGTTCGCGTGACACCGTCTGCTGCGACACTCCGGTACGCCGTGCAATCTCAACCCCAGTGATCCTATCGTTGTCCGTGCCGCTGCAGAACACCTCGCCTAGCACGAGTAGCTGTTCCGTGGAGCGTGCCAACGGGAACATTGCTGGCGACAACATGTGCACCCCCGCCACGCTACACGCTTTAGATGAGTAGATCCACTCATCTAAAGCGATGAGCTGAACACCTCTGGTTGCCGATCGACGGGGAGCGCCGCTGACTGTCCCCGCAACTGTGTTGGACAGTTCAGGTAGTGGTGGCATGTAGTGAATGCACGCGGAGCGCCGAGGGGTTGTTGGGTTCTTGGCGTTTTACTGGACATTGTTCTGCCTACTCGGTCTCGGTCGCGTTTCTTGCGATGAAGTCGGCCATTCCCGGCACCGTGAAAGCGATCTGGCCATGCTCTGGTGAGTAGACAAGGCCTTTGGCGATAAGGCTTGCCCTGACCGGGCCCAATGCGGTTCGTTTGCGGACCAGCCGATCGGCCACCTCGCCGGTTAAGGGAGTATGCCAAAAATCATGTATAGCACCATCTTTCTGTAGATATCGGGCCTCAAGTCCGTAGAGGCTCCGTCGTGACGGTAGCTGCCGTTTGGGTGCCCTCTGGCGCCGCGGACCTACCGCCCGTCACCCCAGCCTCAACCGCGAAGAGCAATTTGAGTGTTTCCTCTTGACCGGTTGCCGAGGTCGGAGCTATCACGTCAAGAAAGGTCGGTTAGCGGGACACCCTTTTCACTGACCTGTGTTGGTGATGCGGAGTGGGAGGCGCAGACCGAGGCCGTTGTCGGCGTCGTCGGGCGACAGCAGCGCGTGGGAAGAGTGCAGGTCCGCCATGGCGGAATCGATGGTGGACCAGTCGACGTTCGCCGTCCACCGGTGAGCGAACTCCATGATGGCGACATAGCTGTCGGTGGCGACGACCGTGGACAGCCCGCGCAGGCCTCGCAAGTAGTCGTTGCGATAGACGGTCGGAATGATCAGTCGCGCCAGCCCGTGTTGGCTCAGCACTCGGTTCGATGCCAGGCGGGCGATTCGACCGTTGCCGTCCTCGAACGGGTGCACCTCGGCAACCACGAACATCGTCAGCAGGGGCCGTTGGCCACGAGCGCAACAGCCTCGATCAACGCGCTCACGCCAGTCGTGATTGCCGGAGGCCCTTCCAACCCCATCACCAACGCGCCGATCGCTCGTGGTTACTTCCTGGGTGACTACGAGGGCCTCACGGCCAGCGGCGCGAACCTGGTGTCGTTCTTTGCGAACCCGAACACATCGGGCGCACCGAACCAGACCGACATCTTCTCGGTCGTCTCCTAACGGGTCTTACCCAGCTCGGCCACTTCACAGGATTCCTTCAGGATCATGTCCACTAGTGGACAGGTCCACATTTTGGCATTGTCGGGGACCGATCCGTCCAAGTCAGCGACACCAGTTCTCGCCGGGTCGGGTGTGAACGTAGCGTCAGGCGAGATCGTCGTATTCGTCGCAAGATCAAGGCCACTGCCAGCGTTCACGTCAGACGCGTCATCGAGATGGCGGTCGTGATCGGGGCCTACGGCTCACCAGTTCAATTAGTCAGGCTGAGTTTGGCGATGGCCGATGCCGGTGTGGGTTGGCCGTCGTGGTGGAGTCGTCGCAGGGCGTGGGTGGTGGCGATCACGCCGCACGCGTCAGCCGATCGGCTCAGTTGAGCTGACGTGGTACTTCGTCAGCGACGAGCCGGCCGTGGCCAAGGTGGCTCGACACAGCTGCCAAGCCGCCATGTGCTCAGACACGAAGTGTGATGCCAGCGACTCGGCGCTGTCCCACACCTCGAACAGGCGGATGAGGTTGTCGTCATTGGGATCAGGGGTGAAGGCGTACGTCGCGCAGCCCGGCTCCTGCAGGGTGGCGGCCACCATCGGTGCCACCGCCTCGAAGAATGACGCCCTTGCGCCGGGATGCATGTGAATTTCTCCAGCAACGATGATCGTGCCGACCAACCTAGTTGGCTGCGGGGATCAGTCTGTTTGCCTCGTCGCCGGTCGCCTCGTGGCCAACCCGAACATGGTGTTCGGGCCCGTCATGGTCGATGCTGAAGTCACCCAAGTCTATTGTACAATGATTGCATTGTACAATACACTTGTTGTATAGTTTGCTGATGGATGATGAGAATTCACTTTCACCACTGCCTATCAAGGCGGGCGCACCGCTCGAAACGCACGAGATCGTGGGCCGCGAACGGTTCGTGAACCAGGTTTGGGCGGAACTTGCTGGGCAGAGCGTGGTGCTCACCGCGGAGCGTCGGATGGGAAAGAGC
>JANMCE010000090.1:0-4164 GCA_031360915.1 Actinomycetes bacterium
GTAGCGCTGGGTGAGGTGATGGTCGGGTCCTGTGCAACGTTCGTCTGTGAACCAGGTCAGGTCAGGAATGAAGCAGCCTTCAGCGGAAACGGCCGTGTGCCGCAGATCGCCTGGCCATTACCTCACTCAGCACCGCCCGCCAGCGACCGCGGTGGCAGCTTTCGGCCTGCGACGTTGCTAACGGACACCGGTGACCAAAAGCGCCGAGCGGCGGGTTATCCGGCGTTGAGCTTTCGGTCGGGGAAGTAGTCAGCCGACTCGCCACACCGAAAGATCGGTCGAGCGTGGTAGAGCTGAGCCAGTTCGGCAACGGTCTGGTCCAGGTTGCGGTCGATATCACGGTCGCTTACTCGCTCGGAGTGCCAGCCCAGGAGGTGCACCTGCCGATCACGCCATCGGTCGTAGGCGTTGGCTTCACCTGCGTGCCACGCGGTGTGATCCACCTCCACCAGAAACCGGCGCGTTGGATCCGCCAAATCAGGGTGAATGAGATCACCAGTTGGTAGCCGCAGCGGGAATTGTCGTTCAAAGCGACGGAGACCGACCCTCTCCAGCGCTCGTGCCAGTCGAAGTTCGTAGTCGGATGCGACCGGTCGCTGGCCCACCGAGCGATCACCCAACACGGCCGTGAATAGTTGCGATCCTCGTCGTCCGGTTTTGGCCAGCCGAGCGCCAGTCGCGTGCAAGGTGGTGAAGGTGAAAAGCTTGCGCTCAAGCCCTTGCTCGACGATGGATTCCAGGTCATCAGCGGACACGCAACCGGCCAGATCGAACACTGTCCTCGGAGGCGACGTGACGACAATCCCGTCAGCACAGCGAACGACGTCCTCCTCGCCCAGTTGGCTGGAAGTATGCACGACGGTGTTGGCGAGGCGGAGGCGCCGGCCAACGGGAATGGTGATGTGAGTCCGTCGGATTGACGACAGCTTCCGAAAGCCCCACAGCTGACCAGCGGATCCATGCGAGATCACGCCGCCGGACATCATCACCAGTCCGACCATGCGCTGTCGATTGGTCGGGGCAGCCGAAAGGGCCTGATAGACGCCTCGATGAACTTCGACCAAGCGTCCCGACTCAAGCAGGAAGCGAATTCGGCCCGGCGAACAGCCGTTGGCGACGAGCCACGTTCTTGTGACCACTCCATGATGCGCCGCTAACCATGTCGAGAGTCGGATTTCGTGTGCAGACATGCTTCCTCCAAGACCAATCAAGGCAAGGGGAAGAGCCCAGACGTTAGCTTCCGACAGGCGACGCCACTAGGGCCGCCCGACACAGCAGAGTCACCTGCCGAGCTTTCGGCGCGGGAAGCCGCCTTACAACTCCCCGTGCCGAAAGCTGTCAACCGGTCGGAGGCGGCAGGGTGACCTGCCGGGCTTTCGGCGCGGGAAGCCGCTCAGCGACGCCGCAGGCCGAAAGCTGGTCAACCGGTCGGAAATCCTGGGCCATAGGCGGGCGCACAGGCGTGGCGGGTATCCTCAGCGGCATGGCTTATCAATCGCTCTACCGGCGTTATCGCCCACGCCGTTTTGCCGATATGCGGGGCCAGGAGCACGTGGTTTTGGCGCTTCGCAACGCGGTTCGGGACGATCGGCTAGGCCACGCTCACCTATTCAGTGGGCCCCGTGGCACGGGTAAAACAACCTCGGCCCGCATCCTGGCCAAGGTACTGAACTGCACCAACGTGCAAGATGGCGAACCTTGTTGCGAGTGCGTGAGCTGCAAGGCGGTCGAGGCCGGCACCAGCTACGACGTGCACGAGCTGGATGCGGCCAGCAACAACGGCGTCGACTCGATGCGTGACCTCATCGAGAAGACCATGCTCGGTACGCCGGGGCGGTTCAAGGTGTACATTCTCGACGAGGTCCACATGCTCTCCAAGGCCGCCGAGGCCGCTTTGTTAAAGACGTTGGAGGAACCGCCGCCCCACGTCATCTTCGTGCTCGCCACCACCGACCCGCAGAAGGTCTCCGAGACCATCCGCAGCCGGTGCCAGAAGTTGCAGTTCAACCTCATCAGCGCCGATGTGCTCGCCGATCACGTCCGCTGGATCGTCAAAGACGCAGGGCTCACGGTCGCCGACGACGCTATCGAAACCGTGGTGCGTCAGGGTGGTGGCTCAGCCCGCGACACGCTCTCGGCTCTTGAGCAGGTCGTTGCGGCTGGCGGTGTGGCACCCGACGCAGAGCCGCTCGACGAATTGATCGAAGCACTCATTGAATCGGACAGTGGTCGTGCAATAGTTGCAGTTGCAACTGCAGTCCGAGATGGTCGAGATGCTCGCACGCTCACCGAGAATCTGGTTGCCCATCTGCGTGACTGTTTCCTGTCGCTGATGTCCCCCGAGCTAGTGCAGCTGCCCGACCGCAGCGCGCAGCGCGTGCTCGATCAGGGCAAGCGGCTCGGCGTGGCGTCCACGGTGCGGGCGATGGAGGTGCTGGGCGAGATGTTGGTGGAGTTGCGTCACGCGCCCGACCCTCGTCTGTTGCTCGACGTCGCCATTGTCCGTCTGACCAATGTCGCGTCCGACACGAGTCCTGCCGCGCTGCTAGCCCGGTTGGAGCGACTGGAGCAGGCAGTGTCGTCGGGCGGAACCATCTCGGTTCCGGGGCCGTCGGCAACCGGCGGAGAGGGCCCGGCCGTAACCCGCCCGACCGGCGCACCGCCGAGTTCTACGCAGGCCAAGATCGACCGGCTCGCCGGGAACACACCCGCGCCCGGTTCCACGCAGGCGCGCATTGGGCACGGGAACGTACCGGTTGCGCCCGACACCGAGGTTGAAGACGTCGGCCAGGCGGCCGCCTCAACCCGCGTGGATCATGCGACCAGCGCACTACCCACGAACGAATCCGCCGATGTGGCCCCCCCGGCCGCCGCTACTCCCCCGGCAACTGCCGAGCGGGCCAAACTGGGCACCCGCGTCAACCGGCCCGCTGCGACCAGTGTCCCCGTCGCTGCCACTCCCGCAGCGCCTTCTGCCGCTGCGGCCGCAGCAGCACGCCTGGCCGGTGAAGCCGCCGCCACGGAACCGACCGTTGCCACCGAACCGGCGGCCGCACTAGCGACAGGTCCGCTTCCCGGCCGCGATGAGTTGACGCTGCAGTGGGCCGACCAGATTCTTCCCAAATTGAAGGGTCTACCCAAGGCAATTTATGCGCCCGGACGATTCATCGACAGCGAGAAGGGCAGCGCAGTGTATGCCTTTCCCTCGACCACGCCGCTTGCGAAGGGCGAGCAGTATCGGGCAGAAGTGGAGGCCGCGTTGGCTCGTCATTTCGGTCGTCCGGTCCCTCTCAAACTGATCGCCGACAAGCCCGAGGTTGATCGCAGTCGGACTGCCACCAGCGATGCCACACCGTATGAGGACGAGGTGTACGACCCAGCCGAACTGGTTGACGCACCGCCGGAGAACGCCCGCACCGGGATGGACAAACTGGTCGAAGCCTTCCCCGGGGCTGAACTGCTGGACGAGCAGAACTAGGCGCCCGTGGCCTCCAACTACGCCCTCCCGGTCCAAACATTGATTGACGAACTCGGCCGCCTTCCCGGCATTGGCCCGAAGTCGGCCCAGCGCATTGCATTCCATCTCCTCAAACTCCCCACCGAGGATGCCCGCCGCCTTGCCCATTCCATTACCGACGCCAAGGCTCGAGTCGCGTTCTGCAGCCGGTGCTGGAACATCTCCGAAGGCGATCTGTGTGGCATCTGCATGGACGATCGGCGAGACACCTCTATCGTGTGCGTGGTGGAAGAAGCCCGTGATGTCGTCGCCATCGAACGTACCGGTGACTTCAAGGGCCGCTACCACGTGCTTCTTGGTGCTGTCAGCCCCATCGACGGGATAGGCCCCGATCAGTTGAAGATCCGCGAGCTGCTCATTCGCATCCAGCCCGAAGGCATCGAAGAAGTTGTACTTGCAACGAATCCGAATCACGAGGGTGAAGTCACCGCGATGTATCTCGCCAAGTTGTTGAAACCGTTGGAGTTGAAGGTCACCCGGCTCGCCAGCGGCCTCCCCGTCGGCGGCGACCTTGAGTACGCCGATGAGGTCACCCTCAGCCGCGCCCTCGAAGGCCGCCGCGTCCTCGAAGCCTGATTCTGGCTGGCTGCAAGAACTGTCAACGGCGCTGCAGTAGCCGTTCAAGATCACTCTCCGCAGCTAGCGCT
>JANMCE010000170.1:0-2019 GCA_031360915.1 Actinomycetes bacterium
TATTTCATGGGTGCCACGGTGGCTACCGACTGGAAGGAGGGCAGTCCGATTACCTGGTCCGGCGACTGGAAGGGCAAGCCGTTCCGAGACAAGGGCGAGATCCTCGAGGTGAAGCCGAAGCAGCGTTTGCGCTACTCGCACTGGAGTCCTCTGGGAGGAACCGATGACGCGCCGGAGAACTATCACGTGGTGGCCGTCACGCTTCGATGCCGATGGGCACGGCACGAAGGTGGAACTCACCCAATCGAACCTGATCGGCGGCGCCACCCAGGCCGACCGCGACAGTCGAGCCGACTTCGAGAAGAACTGGTCAACGGTACTCAAAGGCCTCAAAGACGAGGTTGAAAGCTAACCACGAGATCGAACGGCCCACTGGTGACGTGATGAAAGGGAGCAGGATGAGAAAGTTTTCGGTTCGCCCAACGTTGACCTTGAAGGGTCGAACGTTCAAGGGTTTGCGAGGTTGGTCGGGCAAACCACTGCATCCGCCGTTGACCGACTTCCCGATCGCCGCGTACGTGATCGCCGCGGTGTTCGATGTCGTCTCGGCAGCCGGCGGGAAGAACCGCAGTTGGGCGCGCGAGTTCTGGCATGCGGGCACGTTCACTTTTCTCGCCGGAGCCGCCGTATCGGTATTCGCGGCGCTCACCGGGTTGTGGGATGCGCGCAAGTCGTCTCAGGCCGGTACCCAGGCCCGACGCACCGTGAACACCCACGCAACGATCATGATCATCGTCACGTTGCTCGCCCTCGTCGATGTCGCTTGGCGGCTGAACAGCTATCACACCGAAGTGGTCACCCCGATCGGGATCGTGGTGCTCTCTGTTGCCATTGCAATCCTTGTGTCGCTCGGCGCGACGTTCGGCGGATCCCTTGTCTACGACTACGGGTTCAACGTGGAAACGGCCGGCGATTCCCCGGTTTGGCACAAGTCAGAGACCGATGTGTTCCCCGGTCAGCACGACCCACCCGAGACCCCGTGACCAAGCTACGTCGCCTTTTCGATGAACACGGCCAGAGCCCGTGGCTCGACAACCTGACTCGGAGCTATCTACACGACGGCACCTTGGCTCGATACGTGAGCGACGGCATACGTGGGGTCACCGCGAACCCGACGATCTTTGCCAAAGCGATCGAAGGTTCCGATGCCTACGATGAACAATTCTCGGCGCTCACCACTCGGGGAACATCGATAGTGGACGCCTACTGGGATCTGGTCATCGATGACGTTCGAGGTGCGCTCGAAGTGATGCGACCAACGTTCGATACGAGCGATGGTGTCGACGGGTTCGTCTCGATCGAGGTGGCGCCCGAATTGGCCCGGGACAGTCCGGGCACCGTCACGGCTGCTCGCGCGTTACATACCCGCATCGATGAGCCAAATCTTTTCGTGAAAATCCCGGCGACGGCCGAAGGAATCTCGGCGATTGAGGCCATGACGGCGGAGGGGAGGAGCATCAACATCACCTTGATCTTCTCGCTGTCGCGCTACCGCCAGGTCATCGACGCCTACCAGTCCGGGCTTGAGCATTACGCCCGAAACGGTGGCGATGTCAGCGGGGTGCGTAGTGTCGCCTCATTCTTCGTGAGTCGGGTCGACACCGAAGTGGACCGCCAACTCGACGCCATCGGCACACCTGAAGCGCTCGCGTTACGCGGCCGCGCCGCGGTCGCCCAAGCGAAGCTGGCGTATCAACTGTTCCGCGACCGCCACTCGGACGGCCGATGGAATGCGCTGGCCGTCGGAGGAGCCAACGTGCAACGTCCGCTGTGGGCGTCAACATCGACGAAGAACCCGGCATACCCACCCACCATGTACGTCGACAACCTCATCGGCCCCGACACGGTCAACACCCTCCCCGAAACCACCATCGCAATATTCGAACACCAAGGCGCCGTCGCCCGGACCATCGATATCGATCTCGATGACGCTTCGGCGGTGCTCCACCAACTCGGCGAGGTCGGTATAGACATGGACGACGTGGGCCGCATACTCGAAGATCAAGGCGTAACGAGCTT
>JANMCE010000192.1:0-5073 GCA_031360915.1 Actinomycetes bacterium
TACCGATCTCGGTACGGACATCGTCGAACCCAACGATGCGTGCCACGTCGCGGATGGCGTCGAGCACCTCGCCGACTCCGCCTTCGTTGCGCCGAACGTAATCGAGGTCTTCGCTGTACCGCCACGGCCGATCAAGCCACAGTTTATGAAAACAGGTACCTCCCCGGAAGACGAGGTCGTTGCCCAGGAGCGGGTGGTTGGCGAACTCGATGATCAGCCGGGACAGCACGAGGTCTTGTTCGACGTTCTCCGGGCTGACCCAAGGGACGCTGGTGCGCCAGTGGGCGATGTCGGCTTGGGTGATCACAGGTCGTGCTCGATTCGGGTGTTGATCTGGAGCCGCCAGCGGTCGTCACGGTCGGTCGATGATGGCCGACTGGTGGCGAGCGGCGTGAGTTCGGCGTGGGCGACAAGCGCTGCGAGCCCGTCGAGGTCGATGGTTATGCCGGTCTCACGCGCCATGAACTCGATCAGGTGACCGGCGCGTTGTACGACAGCACCCGGATACAACCCGGCCGCGTCGACCAGTGTGTGGGGAATGAGTTGACCCTCGACCAAGAGGTCACCGATCACCGTGGCAACGTTGGATAGACCTCCACCTGCACGGGGAAAGCTGACGAGATCGAACACCGTCGCAACAGCGCTCGACACGGTGACACGTCCGGTCGGGACGTTCTTTTGTTCGCAGAACTGCCCCGCGGTGTTGGATCGCTGGATGAACTGGATGCGACCGGCACCGATCTGCCTGTCGCGTAGCCGGGCAGGCGTGACGACCTGGAGGACCATCGTGGCTTGATGCGACGCACCATGCATCGCTGCGGCGGAGAGGAACCCGACGTAATACGGGTGGCCGAGGTGGAGCATCATCTGGTCAATGAAATGGACCGGGGGCGGCGCACCAGCCGCACGGTATTCCGGTGGGACCGGTACCCATCCGCCTTTGGTGACCGAAATCAGCTTGCCCGCCTCCCTGGCGCGTTGCAGGCTGTCCGACACGACGTCGGTATCAATGCCGAGCAACTCGGCCACTTCGACCGTCTGGATGTAGTGACGGCCGCGGCCCATCAGCCAGTCCGCCAGCTCGCTCGGGGTGACCGTGGCTGTTCTCACAGGTACAGCGTATCAAAGACTGGCATGGTGCCGGTGTTTGATACTTCATAGCGCAAGATTCGACGGCGACGGACTCTCGGCGGGTCATCAGTCGAAGTCCAGCATCAGGTCCTGCATCGCAACACCCAACTCCGATTCGGGTTCGAACGGCGTGTTCCCGGCTGACGCGGCTTCGGCAAACCCTCGGTCGACTTCACCGGATTCGATGATTTGGGGCCAGTGTTCGAGGATCCACCGGCGTCGGTCGCCTTGCTGGCTGAGGGCGTCCCGGACGACCTCGGTGGTGTCGCCGAGGGTGAGTTGGCCGTTGGCGAGCGCCTGCACGACATGGCGTTGATCGGCGGGCGCGGTAGCCAGGATGGCGTCGAGTTCGCCACGACGCTCGACCAACTCCGTGAGGCTCCGAGACCGCAGCGGTGCTGCCGCGGCCGGGGAGTAGGTGTCGAGCCAGACTCGCGCTTCGGCAAGTCGGGTCGCCGCAACGTCCCGCTCGGCCGCCGTGTTCGGGGTGCTCGGGCCGAGCGGTGTTGTGGTGTCGATGACATGGTGGGTGCCTCGGTACCGGGCGACGTCGCGCACGGCGTCCTCCCAAACTTGGACTGCAGCCGGAGCGGTCGGGCGACTGCCGAGGGCTCGGGTAAGCCAGTCGGGTTGGTCCGCTGCGATACGTGCTGCGGCTCTTTCGATGTGGAGTCGCGCGGCGCTCTGATAGATGCGGGCATCGTCAGGGGCGACGTTGTCGCTGGCGAGAACTCGGTCCCAACGACCGATCCGATCAAGTTGTCCGGCGACGATCTCGTCGAGCGACTGGACGGCGTCGGCGGTCATGACCCGGGGTTGCGGTTGGCGTGGTTCGAGGATGCCGAGTTGGTCCCAGCGGAACGTCCGTTCTGCGCGACGCCCGGCAGTCGACACGAACGTGACCTCGACGGTCCCCGCCCGGTCGTTGATCGCGGAGACGGTACCGACGTTGTTCCGGTCGATCGGTTTCACGCTCTGGCCGACAGCGAGATGACCGGCGGTGTGGACAGCCCGGTCGATGTTGGCTCGCAGGGTCGCGGGGGTCGCGCCGACGATCGCCAACGCCCGAGTCTCGGACCGGGCGGCGTTCGCCGCCAGTCCGTCGAGGGTTGGGAGGCTGGTGTGTTGGGCGAGTTGGGAGATGAGGTCGGCGTGCGGGTCGACGGTGAGCGCGAGGGTTTTGGCGCGGCTGGTGTTCAGCCGGCGGATCAGTTCGGTATCGGCGTCTTCGGGTTCTTCGCCGGGTAGGGCGAGGGGGCTGTCGTGGCGGGCGAGGTCGTGGTCGAAAGCGTCGATCTCGGTTTGGGTAACGACCAGCCAGTTCTCCGACCGCCCGCGAGACAACACCAGATACGCCGCCTCCCGGTAGAGGCCGTCCGCCCCGACAGCGATCACCAGATCCCACGTGCCGCCCTGCGACCGATGCGACGTCAGCGCGTACGCGTAGTCGACCCCACCGGCCGCGAGGTACATGGCGGGGAGCGCAACGTTCGTGTCGGTGTGGTCCAGATGGACGTCGACACCATTTGGTGTTGCACCGAGGATGGTGGCGGTATGCCCGTTAAGCAGCGACGTTCGTCGCCCATCGAGAGCCGTGGCTTGGTAGTCGTTGACCCGCAGCACGACTCGTTCCCCGACAGCGAGATCGCGTCCGGCCCATGTCCCGACCGTGTCACAGAGTTGGCCGTTCGTTTGGAGGTGTTGGCGCACGGTGCGGTTGAGCGCATCAACGGTCGCATTCGTCCCGGCAAGAAGGACCGGGTTCAGCCCGGCGTTGGTCGCGTCGACCCACCGGTTGACTGCGGTGTTGAGCATCCCTGCCGTGTCGGTGGTGATTTCGACGCGGCCGTGGTCGCGGTAGGCGGCGACTGCTCCGGCGACGTGCCCGTCGCGGAGTTCGCTCAGTGCGGTCCGTTCCCATTCGTGGTGTTGACGGCGGTTCTCCGTCAACGTCGCCACCGTGACGGTGCGGTTGATGGCCAGCGCGGCGAAACCTCCTTCGGCGGTCACTTCCGGCAGTTGATGGTGGTCGCCGGTGAGCAGCACCCGTCCCCCAGCGTTGACCGTCGCCGTGACGATCGCTTCGAGGTCACGGCTGCCAGCCATCGCACTTTCGTCGATCACGAGGAGCGTGGTCCGGTCGGGTCGATCGAAGCCTCGTTCCCACGAACCGAGGAGCCGGTGAATCGTTGCTGACGGGATCTGTGCCCCGGCCTCCAACTCGTGCGCCGCACGCGCCGACGGTGCCGCGCCGATCACCCGGTATCCGGCTGTCTCGTAGACGGCGCGGATGGCGTCGAGCGTGAACGTCTTGCCAGTACCGGCCGGACCGACGAGCACTGATACCGCGTCCGAGGTTCCGGCGAGTTGGATGACGGCGGCGTACTGGTCGGCGCCAATCGTCGGGAATAACGCCAACACCTCGGCGGTGATCGTCGGATCGATTGATGGTCGGGAACCGATACGGCCGGTTGCGGCGTTGAGGAAGCGTCGTTCGACATCGAGCAGCTCGTGCGAGGTCCACTGCCGGGCGTCATCGCCGACGGGGACGATGTGTGGGGATGCGAGGACGGCGGCGACGGTCCGCTCGACGTAGGCCATTGATGCGCCGTTGCCGAGACGACCGGCGGCAGCTTGGACGAGTTCGTTGCGGGTGAACGTGGACTGATGCTCGGTCAGATCCTTGGCCAACGACACCACCCATGCATCGTCAACCTGCGCGACCGTGCGTGGGGTGTGCGAAAGCAGGAGCGCTTCGGCGGCTTCGGGACCCCAGCCGAACTGCGTGGCTTCGGTCTTCCATGCGGCGTCGAACCGTTCGTGTTCGACTTCGGGCTTGTTCCGCCGGGTCGCCAATACCGCAGCCTGCCGTCCCGCAGCGTCGGCCGGGGTGCCGGTGTGAGCCAGCCAGTCCTCGATTTCCTTGGATCGTTTTGAGAACTGGTCGAGGAGCTCTTGGGGGATTCCGGCGATCTCCGGGACATGCCGCCCGGGTCGCCATTGCACACCGAGGCGTTCGCTGAGTTCGTCACGTAGCACCGTTTGGAACACCTCGCCCGCGGCCCGGGCGGCCCGATACATGTCGGTGCCGTGAAGTGCCGTCCATCGCCCGTCGGGGCCTTCGGCCATGTTGGCCACCAGGGTGTGCCAATGCAGCAACGGATCCCCGGCGCGGGAGGTGCGATGCCGAAACATGGCGGCGACGACACCGTTCGCTGGCACCGTTCGAAGGCGGGCAGCTTCGGCGGCTTCCGGGTCACGGGCCGCCATGTCGTTGAGCAACTGGGCGTTGCCACTGCCGCGGCGGACATGGATTGCTTCGCGTTCCAACCAGCCCAACGCTTCACGTGCGGCGTGTTCGCCGGCTTCGATGATCGCGCCCTGGACGCGTAGGTCGTCGGTGACCGCGTAGAGGACGCTGACCGATTTGGGGGCTTTGAACGTCAGATCGAACCCGGGTACCCGACGGGCATGAGTGCTGATCGTTGACCCGTCCGGTGACAGACCACCGGCGCCAGGGGCCATACCGGCGAGGACCGCCCGCAGGTCATCCGCGGTGACCTCACCGGAGAGGCCGAGGCGTTCGGCACCGATACCAGCCCAGTGGCCGGTGGCTTCGCCCGCGCCGGTGTAATAATCGTCCAACGACTGGGCGACCCCCGAAAGTTGGTAGGCCTCCTGGCCGACGCGGAGCTTGGCGATACTGAGCACACCCCGATTGGACGAAATCGAAGTCCCGGAGTTAGTCCCGATTCACGTCCCGAACCCGACAAAAAGCCCCGCGCTCACCAGCGGTGCAATTCTGTGTGTACGAATCCGGCTGGCCAAGTCCGCTTGGCCATCAGCGGGCGTGACGGCGCGGGCGAGCGCACCGTTCCTGACGGGCCCGCGAATGTGCAGCCGAACGAGGCTGCGGGATGTGCTGATCGGGACTCAAAAGCT
>JANMCE010000215.1:0-11871 GCA_031360915.1 Actinomycetes bacterium
GCAACGAGGGGAAGCACGAGATGCATTCTGTTCTTTTCCTCCCGTTTCTGTTCAGAATCTCGCAGGACCGGCCGACAAGAGTGGTAACGCCAAAGGGTTTGTGCTCTTTGGAGGCGTAGAGGAGAAGTACGTTGGGTAGGAAACGCTCGGACCAACACGTTGTAGTCGAGGACACCCCGGTCGCGCCGGGTGGTCTCTTGAGCGCGGCGTACCGGTCGAACGAAGCCGCCAAAATGGACTCCAGCCGCCCCTCACCCGATCTGTCGTCGCAAACCAACGAGAGCGCAAGCCGCCTGTACAAACTCGTCGGCACCGTTTTCGCGCTTGCCGGCGTTGCCTTCCTGGTGCCCACTGCGATCGAGCTGTTCAACGGCGGCGGTCCGAACGGCCTCGGTGGCGTGCTCTTTCGACTGATCCCGGGTCCAGCCCTTGTGATCGGCGGCCTCGTGCTGTTCGAAAAGGGCCGTCTGATGGAGCCCCACCCGCGGCCCGAGGATGCAGACCGACTGGTCGAACCCGCATACCGCGATCGGGGTCGAGCAACCGAGCAGCCCTACGCCGACCGCATCATCGATCCGGCTCTCGCGGCCGAGCGTGAAGAAGCACTTCGCGCCCTAACCAATCCCGGAGGCACCGTGCCGCCCGAACCCGCTCGCCCGATCTACCACACGCCACCTCAGGCCGAGCCGGTTGCACCCCGATCGCCGCCCCCTCGCATCGTTCCCCGAGTGCCGCTTTCCGACAAGAGCCGCGACGAGGGCGTGCCCTTCGTGGCCGCCGCCGCTTCAGCGCCGCCGCCCCGGCCCGCAGCCGAGGCGCCTACCGCATTCGTGCCGCCCGAGCCCCACGGCCCGGCCGCGGCCGCACCACAATCGCCGGTGTCCGAACCGTCCCTCACCCCCGGTTCGGATCTGGCTCGTCAGGCCCGCGCCTCGGTCAGCGCCACCGACTCCACCGTCGTCGAGATCTACCGCAACTGGGTGCTCGCCCAGGCCCTCGGCAGCGAGTCGTTCCAGCCGCTCACCGTCAACGACCGCTACGACGAATGGTTCCTGCTCAGCGCCAGCGGCGTCGCCACGCTGCTCGCCTGGACCCACGAAGACCACGGCGCCACCTACTCCGGTGACACCTGGGTCGACCAGATTCTGCCCACCCAGGGCATCGCCATCTCCGACCGCCAACTGGCGATCGATCTGCTCAAGGCCGCCGCACTCCACGCCGGTGGCCTGCACACCACGCCGACGGAACGTCTCGTCGCCTATCACCCCTCCGAACTGGTCACGGCTATGGCCACCATCCACGTCGGACTGCTTCGCCTCTACAGCGGGCTCGAAGGATCGAACCCCGCCAAGGTCCTGCGGGATCAACTCGGCGACAGCCCCATGCAATCCATCTCTCCATCCAGCGACGCGGGTCGCTGGCTACCCCCCGGGAGCTAACCATGGCCCACGCATCACTTGCTTACATCCTCGAGCGGTCCGAAACGCCGGCTCTGCTCGCCCACGAAGACGAGCTCGCCCTCGGCGTCATCGTGCAGGCTGGCTTCGCGGCCAAACTGCGTTTGGAAGATCGCACCTCCACCGATCGACGCGCCGACAAGAAGGCGTTCGAGGCTGGCCGTCAGGCTCGTGACGAAATGGTCGTGCGTAACGTTCGCCTCGTGCAGAACGTGGCTCGCCGCTATCGCCTTCGCAGCGGTGGTGACCCCGAAGATCTCTTCATGTACGGCGTGCTCGGTCTGTTCCGCGCCGCCGAATTGTTCGACCCGCGCAAGGGTCTGCGCTTCTCCACCTACGCCGTGTTGTGGATTCGCCAGTCGATCAACTCAGCGCTCGGTGATGTGGCCCACAGCCTGCACGTGCCGTACCCGCAGCAGCTGAAGGAAATCCGCCTGCGTTCGCTCGTCAGCGAAGAGGGTTCCACCGTTGCGGACGCGGCCAGCGAACTGGGCATGATGCCCCAGACCGCGGTGCAACTTCTGGCTGCGTGCGCCTCGGCTACATCGTTCGATCAGCCCGTCGGTTTCGATGACGGTGGTCGCGTCTTCGGCGATGTCGTCCCGGCCAAGGACGGCGCTCGCGGTTTCGAGCAGGTCGATGCCGGTCTCATTTCCGACGAACTCGACGACACGCTCAACAACAGCTTCCGCTTTCTCGACGACCGTGAAAAGGCCGTGATGGCCTGCTTCCTCGCGGCCGAAGCCACCGAGCAGCCCACGCTGGAAGAAGTGGCGGCCTCCACCGGCCTGCCCAGCACGCTCGTGCGTTCCAAGCGCCTCTCGGCCCGCTCCAAACTGGGCCACCCGGCCGCAAATCTGCGTCAGCAACTCGGCCGATAGTCCGAATTACCTACGCATAGTAGCGAAACTGTCACACTGCGTCCCTTGACGCAATCCAGAAAAGTCTGGGAAAGTCCTTAAGTCCCGTCCGGGACTGCCGATAAGAGATACCAGCGGGGTTTCTCTCTTTGGCAATGGAAGGACACGATCATGGCGGCAGTAGCGACCACGATGACCAAGCAGGCTCAGCTCGACGCTGCGGTCTGGAACCCAAACTGGGCCCAGAACGCCGCGTGTCGCGGCCTTGACCTCGACTTCTTCTTCGAGGATCTCCAAGCCAGTACCCGCAAGGGCGACCCTTACGGCAAGGCCCGCGAGATCTGTAACTCGTGTCCCGACGATGTTCGCCAGGCCTGCCTCGCCACCTCGATTGCCGAAGGCTTGCGCAGCGGCTTCTTCGGCGGCGCCATCCCGGCCCGCCGTATCGAACTCCGCAAGCGCGCCCAAACCTCCGGCGTCGATGTCAGCAGCGCCCAACACATCGCCGCCTTCCTGCACACGCGCTAACGCTCTGCTCGGTCGCGCATAAACGCTGCTCTATTCGCGCGTAACGGCGAAACGGGTGCCTTCGTCGTTCAGGAATTGGCCTAACGCGCGAATGCGATCGTTCTATCGCGCGAATGCGCTCAGTCGGCGGTGGCGTTACCCACGGTCGTCGTGACCAGTTCGCCGTTCTCCATCCGCATTTTGAAGACATGCATGCCTGCGGCGAAGCGCATCGAGAGGTCGACGTTCATCGCAGTCAAGTAAACAGATGCACTGCGAGCTATTTATCGGCGGCAGTTGGCGACGGTCGGGCCTAACTACTGGCCGACGTGGCACTGTCATTGATCGATATTCAAGTGTGTCCTAGATCGATACTTAGTCGTGTCCTAAAGTGATATCGTCTACGTTGTGCAACATTCGACGTCCCGTTATGTTTCTCGGATTGTTGATCCGCTGATCGCGGAGTACCTCGCCGGTCTGCCTGCGATCATGCTCGTGGGTCCTCGTGCGACTGGCAAGACTACGACGGCGCTCCGGTCGGCGGCCTCGGTACTTCGACTCGACCGCTCCTCAAGTGCCGGTGCGGTCCGGGCCGATCCTGATGCGGCGCTGGCGGCATACGACACGCCATTGGTCATCGACGAGTGGCAACTGGTACCCGAGGTGCTTGGTGCAGTGAAGCGCTCCGTCGATACCGATTCAACGCCCGGCCGCTTCATCCTCACTGGGTCCTCGGCCGCCGATCTCTCGAGTTCCGGTTGGCCGGCAACCGGTCGAGTCATTCGCATACCGGTATGGGGCCTTACGCAACGCGAGATGGTCGGAGACCCAACGACTCGGCCGTTTATCAGCCGACTCTTCGACGGGTCGATCAAAGAGATCGGCTTACCGTCGCAGGTTCCCGTACTGCGCGACTATGTCGAGATGGCCTTGCGAGGTGCATTTCCCGAGGTGGCAAGCCAACCGTCCGAGCGTCTGCGACGCGCATGGCTATCCAGTTACGTCGATCAGCTCGTGACGCGTGACATTGCGTTAGCAGGACCGCCGCGCGATCCGGTACGCCTTCGTCGCTACCTGAAGGCCGTTGCTGCCAATACGGGAGGTAGTCCCGATCACAAAACCGTCTACGAGGCCGCTGAGCTCAACCGTCTTACAGCGATCGCGTACGACGATGCGCTCCAGTCGCTCTTGGTCGTCGAGCATCTGCCGGCATGGGCGTCATCCAGGCTGGGTCAGCTTTCTGGCGTGCCGAAGCGTCATATCACTGACCCCGGTTTGCTCGTCCCATTGCTTGGTATCGATGCACGCTCGGTCCTCCGGAGCGCAGACCTTCTCGGTCGGGTGATTGACTCCTTCGTTACTGCTCAGCTCCGTGCTGAACTGCCGGTGTGCGATGAAGCACCGCGCTTGTTCCATCTGCGCGAAGCCCATGGCCGGCAGGAAATAGATCTCGTGGTTGAGTCGAGCGACGGTCGACTCGTGGGGCTGGAAATCAAGGCCGATGCGTCCCCGCCCGTCTCATCGGCGAAGCACCTATGCTGGATGAGAGATCGTCTCGGGGATCGATTCGCCTTCGGTGCAGTCCTGCACAGCGGACCGCTGCCTTACATGATCGACGACCGCGTTGCCGCACTTCCAATTTGTTCCATTTGGGGATGAAAGCAGTGCCCTCAGTCGGCGGGGGCGTTGGAGCCGGCGAGGATTTGGGTGAGTTCGGTGCCGGAGATTTCGTCGCGGTCCAACAGCGCTTGGGCGCTGCGGCGTAGCGGGCCGCGGCGGGCCGACAACAGCACGCGTACCTTTTCCTTGCACTCCAGCAGCATGCGGTCGGCGGCGGCTCGGCTGGCCGGATCATCCAGCACCTTTTCCACCACGTTACTGCCGAGCGCGGACTGGGATGCCGCAAGGCTCAGCAGCGAGTCACCCATGCCGAGTGCGCCGATCATCTGACAGACAGTCCATGTTGCCGAGGAAAGGTCACTTGATGCGCCGGATGACATTTCGCCGCACTCAAGCTCTTCGGCCACCATGCCGGCGAGAGCGATCTGGATGTTCGCTTCCATATCGGCGCGGGTCTCGAGGTGGAGTTCCTCGGCCGTGGTGTGGGTGGTGACGCCAAGGGCGGAAGCCCGTTTCAGGATGGACACCAGGCCGACGTCGTGGCCGAGCAGCAGAGACACAATGCCGTGGCCCGACTCATGCACGGCCACTCGCCAACGCTCGCCAGTGGTGTACTCGCCGTCTCGGGCAAGGCCGACTTGGGTGACCAGTTGCGCCGCCTTGACGTCCTCGATACTCATGGTGCGGCTGCCTCGACGCAGCGCGGCCACGAGACCTTCGTCGAGGAGTTGTTCGATCTCGACTGGGCTGTAGCCGCTGGAGAGCTGGGCGACCTCGTCGGGCGTGACGGAAATGTCGTGGCTCTTTTTGTTCAGGTAGAACCCGGCAATCGCAACGCGTTCGCGACGCACCGGAAGGTCGAACGTGATGGTGCGATCAAAGCGACCGGCACGCAGCAGCGCCGGATCGAGATCGGCAGCCCGGTTGGTCGCGGCGATCAAGATGATGTTCGGCGAAACGCGAGCCGGACGCTTGACCCGGCGAGCCTCGGGTAGCCATGTATTGACCCGTTCGAGGCACCATGTCTGAAAGCGCACACCCGCAGCTGGCTCGTCGAAGCTCTGCATCTGCACGAGCAACTCGTTGACCACACCGGAAAAGCCTTCGCCACGGCCCGAGGAAACGCCAGCGCGGGCCAGGCCGATGGCGTCGAACTCTTCAATGAAACCAATCGCCCCGCCTTCCTTGCGCGCAATCTTTCGCAGTGCTCGAAAGTAGGAACGGATCTTCTTGGCCGTCGCTCCGTAGTACATCGACTGAAACGCGGTGGCCGAAACGAACACGAAGGGAACACCCGCGCTACCTGCCATAGCTTTGGCTACGTAGGTCTTGCCTGTTCCGGGCGTGCCTGAGAACAACAGCCCGCGGCGAATGGTGCCACCCATCTCGGATGAAAAGGTTTTGTTGGCCAGGAACAGGTTGAGCGAGCGCACGACTTCGTCCTTCACCGAATCGGCGCCCACAACGTCGGTGAGCTGCACGCCGATGTCTTCGCTGCGGAACAACGTGTGCGGGCTGCGGCTTGCCATCCGCATGGGTACGACCCCGCCGATACCGATGACCAACACGAGGAGGAAAGGAGGCAGCAACGGGTGATCGAGCGGGATGGTCGGAATGGAGAACCGGTACGGGTTGCCTAAGTAGGCGCGGACCAATAAGAAGAGCACAGTGCTGAGCAGGAACCAGCTCAAGCGACGGAGCCTGCGCTGCCGATATGCCTCTCGCGCGTTGGCGACGTCGGAGTTCCCGCTGAGGATCGTGGCCGTTCCGATCGCAGACCGTAGATCTACATTGGCTGGTGCTGAACTCATTCCGGCGTTGTCCCCTCGTGGCGTGGCTTCCCACGCACCGTAGTGAACGGCGAGGTTAAGGGGTTCTCAAACCTCAGGGAGTGGTCAGAATGCCGCGACTTGAGGGTTCCGGGACCAGTGCCTGCCGCACCCAGCGGCCGACAAACGACGCTACGGCGTCAATCGGTAGGTCGATACGTCCAGAGCGGTGGGCGTGGCTGAAATGGGTGACGGTGCCGATCACGCCACTGGCCAAGAGCGCGGCGTCCTCATCGGGGTCGATGAGGTGCAGTTTCTGCGCCTCCATTACCTGCGCGGCCACGTCGCGGGTGTGTACCTCGCGGCCCTCATTGAGCAACCCGGCGACGATTCCGTCCGCGCCGACGTTTTCCAAGAACGCGAAGAACGAGGCGTGGGCGGCCATGAAACGAACAGAGGCTTCGGCCCCCTGGCAGATGCGGGTGAGCGGATCGGCGGTGGTGTCGAGGGAATCGGCCTGGGCCCGCCGGAGACGGAGGCGCATCGAGCGCACCAACTCGGCAAACAGTGTCTCCTTGGTAGGGAAGTACCAGTAGAACAAACCCTTGGCCACACCGGCGGCATCGCAAATGTCCACCACTCTGGTTGCGCCGTAGCCGCGTTCGGTGAAGAGGGTCTGGGCGCAGTCGAGCAGTTGCTGTTTGCGCTCCCTACCCTGATCGGTGAGCTGTCGGTCGGCGGTGTACATTTCGACCAGTCCAGCAGCCCTTGACCCGTCGGTCAATCGCCGCGCCTCTGCCACGGTGGCAGGATGGACCCATCCCGATCAAAAGGACCGTCATGCAGCTCATCCCCGGCGCCGACCCCTGGAGCCATCACGGCTCGAGCACGGCTGGCGCGCTCTGCCTGCATGGTTTCACCGGCAATCCCGGTGCCATGCGCGGCGTGGCCGAAGCTTTCGCCGCAGTTGGTTTCCACGTCGAGTTGCCCCGCCTCCCCGGCCACGGCACGACCGTCGAGGACATGATGACCACCGGTTGGTCCGACTGGACCGGCGAGGTCGAGTTGGCGTTCGCCCGGTTGTCCGAACGGTGCGACAAAGTTGTTGTAGCCGGACTGTCAATGGGTGGCTCGCTCTCGATCTATCTCGCCACCAAGCATCCCGACATCGTCGGGCTCGCGCTCGTGAATCCGTTGGTGCAACCGGCCGAAAATGAGCTCGTCGAGATGGCACAGGGCGCGCTCGACGAAGGTACGTTGTCGATCCCCGGAATAGGTTCCGACATTGCCGACCCCGACTCCACCGAGAACTCCTACAACGACACGCCCATCGGGCCGTTCATCTCACTCACCGCCGGACTGCACGCCATGCAGAGCGACATCGGGTCCATCACCATGCCCGTGCTCATCATGACCAGCACCCAGGATCACGTGGTCGATCCGACCAACAGTGACTACCTGGCCGCCACCGTGTCGGGCCCGGTTGAGCGTGTCACGCTCGAGCGCAGCTACCACGTTGCCACCCTCGACTACGACAGGGAAGTGGTCTTCGAACACGCCGTCGCGTTCGGTCAAAAGGTGTGCGCCTGATGCTGGCTTTCATCCCCAGTCCGCCCGACAACGCCATTCATCTCGGGCCGCTCCAGCTGCACGCGTACGGTCTGATGATCGCGCTCGGCGTCGTTGCCGCCGTGTGGCTGGCGGGACGCCGGTTGGAACAGCGTGGCGTCGGTACCAAAGAGGACATGTCGGCCATCGCCATGTGGGCTGTGCCTGCTGGCATCGTCGGCGCCCGGCTCTATCACGTCATTACCGACTGGAAGAGCTTCAAAGGAGACTGGCTGCGGGCCTTCAAAATCTGGGACGGTGGCCTCGGCATCTGGGGCGGTGTTGCCCTCGGCCTCATCGTCGGGCTGTGGGCCGCCCGCAAGCGTGGCGTCACCACGGCCGCCGCCATCATGGCCGCCGCGCCAGCACTGCCCCTTGCGCAAGCGATTGGTCGCGTCGGCAACTGGTGGAACCAGGAACTCTTCGGCCGTCCGTCCACCCTTCCCTGGGCGCTCAAGATCGATCCCAACTTTCGGCCCGATCAGTACAAGGATTTCGCTACCTTCCATCCCGCGTTTCTCTATGAAGGCCTGTGGAATCTGGCGTTGTGCGCCGTGCTGTTGCGCATCGATCGCAAGCGTGATGTTGGGGCCGGAAAGTTGTTCGCCATCTATGTGGCGGGCTACACGTTCATCCGCTTCTTCATCGAGCAGATGCGCATCGACTTCGCTTCCCGAATCCTTGGCCTGCGTGTCAACGAATGGGTGTCGGGCATTGTCTTCCTCATCGCCCTCGCCTACCTAATCACGCACTGCCACCAGAAGTGGACGGCGCCTGAGCCGACCATTGTCGATCCCGAAGGGGAGGGGCTACTTCCAGCGGAGGGGATTGAAGATGGTCTGCCCGCCGAGGAGGTTGAGACGCCCGACCTCGTGCTCAACGAGGGCGATCCGCTGGTCGACTGACCCGCGCACTTCGAACCACGGTTCGGGTCGTTTGTTCAGCTCTGCAATGAATCGTTCGTGCATCCACTGGCGCACCTTCAATCCGTCGCGGATGTTGTCTTTCACCCACGGAACATCGAGCCCGGCCAACACATACAGCGTGTAGTGCCGCCGAGCTGCGATGGCTTCGACGGCGGGGGAGCGTTCGCCCTCGTAGCGCTCGTGCCAGATAGCGGTGGCGAAGGCATCGGTGTCGCACACCATGATCGGGCCGCTGTTCAACGCAAGGTGATCTTCAAGCTGTTGCTGACGGTCGGCGATGACCACGAAGTCTTCCGTCACCCAATGGTCGTTCGTTGCGTTTGCAACTTTCTCCTCCGTGTACTCCCTTCCGAATTCGGGCACCCACGTGGTGCTCCACCGCTTGGCCAGTGCCTGGGCCAATGTGGTCTTGCCGGTCGACTCCGAGCCGACCAGCACGATGCGATGACACAGTCCAGCCTTCGCCTGCGGGAGCAGCATGTCCCAGTGCTTCACCGGGTCCTCGCGCAGCATCGTGGCGCTGATCGGCAACGCAACTCGTTCAGGATCGACCCGCACATGGCGGCTTCCGAGGACGTCGCACACCGGATCGGCCCAGTCTTCCGATGTCACGATGATGTCGGGCACGAAGCCGAGAATGCGCTGGATATTCGCCGCCTGTCCGGCGCTGTCGTTGTCACCCCAGGGGTCGTTGGCCACATGTACCCGGGTCGCAGGGAACGCCTGCTGCACCCACGCCGCCCTTACTTCAGCCGGAATGGCGTAGGTGGGTCGGTCGTTCACGAACACGTGCACGACGTCGGCCAGCGTGAGGGCATGGTCGATCAGAAGCGCATGACCGACATGAGGCGGGAGAAATTTTCCGACGACTAAAGCGGTGGTCATGTGGCACGGCACCTTATCGGCCCGCCTGATTTCCCGGTGTGCTGGGCAACTTTGCGACAAAACCCATCGCCGGGCAACCGGTTTTGTCGCAAATTCGGCCAGGTCATCGGAACGGTCGGCCAACTAGGATCATCGACCGTGTCAGAACTCCTCTCCGCCGACGACGTGATCTACGTCGCCAAGCTCGCTCGGCTCAATCTCACTCCGGATGAAGTCGGGTTGTACACCACCCAACTCGCCGGCATGCTCGGCCATTTCAGCGATATCGAAAAGCTCGACCTCGATGGCGTCGAACCAATGGTGCACCCCATTCCCCTCGTGAACGTATTGCGGGAAGACGTTGTGGGAGCGTGTCTTGATCGAGATGAAGTGCTGGCCGCCGCGCCCGCCGCCGACCAGGGGCGCTTCCGTGTTCCGCCGATCCTGGGGGAGGCGCCGTGAACGCTCTAGAAATCGCCGCTGCCGTACAGTCCGGCACTCGCACGGCCGTCAGCGTTATGGATGAACATCTCGCGGTCATTGCGCAGCGTGAGGGCGACGTGCATGCGTTCAACCTCGTGCTCGCCGACCAGGCCCGCGCTGCAGCCGCTGCCATCGACGCTCGCGTCGCAGCGGGGCAGCAGGTCGGCCCGCTCGCCGGTGTACCGCTGGCCGTGAAGGACAACATGTGTACCCGGGGCATCCCCACCACGTGCTCGTCCAAAATTCTCGAAGGTTGGAAGCCGCCTTACACCGCCACTGCGGTCGAACGGCTCGTTGCCGCCGGAGCGATCCCGATCGGCAAGACCAACCTTGATGAGTTTGCCATGGGGTCTTCTACCGAGAACTCCGCGTTCGGTCCCACCCGCAACCCGCACGACCTCAGTCGAGTACCGGGTGGTTCCTCGGGCGGTTCGGCCGCCGCTGTCGCCGCGGGCTTTGCGGCCGTCAGCATTGGTTCCGACACCGGCGGTTCCATTCGTCAGCCCGCATCGTTGTGCGGCGTGGTTGGCGTGAAGCCAACCTACGGCCTGGTGTCCCGCTACGGCCTCATAGCATTCGCATCGTCGCTCGACCAGATCGGCCCGTTCACTACTACCGTGCACGACTCGGCATTGCTGCTCGAAGTGATGGGCGGCCACGATCACCGTGACTCCACCTCGCTGCCGTCAGCCATGCCGCCCATGACCGCTGTGCTCGGTCACGGCGTGCAGGGCCTACGTGTCGGTCGCATCACTAACCTGCCTGACGGCGCCGATCCCGACGTTACGGCTCGCCTCGACGTCGCGTTTCTCGCCCTCGAAAAGGAAGGCGCCGTGCTAGTCGATGTGGAGATCCCGTCGTTCTCGTTCGCTCTCACCTCGTACTACTTGATCGCTCCCGCCGAGGCCAGCAGCAACCTGGCGAGGTACGACGGCGTGCGCTACGGACTTCGGGTGGATGATGTCGATACCGCCCAGATGAATGCCTCCACCCGCTCGGCTGGTTTCGGCGCCGAAGTGAAGCGCCGCATCATGCTCGGCACGTACGCCCTGTCGGCCGGGTACTACGACGCCTACTACGGCAAGGCGTTGAAGGTGCGCCGGTTGATGGCCGACGACTTTGCCAAGGCCTACCAGCAGGCCGACGTACTGCTCACGCCGGCGTCGCCCAGCGTTGCGTTCCCGTTCGGGTCGAAGACGGCCGATCCGCTGTCGATGTACCTCTGCGACCTCTACACGATCCCATCGAATCTGTGCGGTCATCCGGGCATGAGCGTGCCGTTCGGAACCGGCGCTGACGGCCTGCCGGTCGGGGTGCAGATTCTGGCCCCTGCGCTCGGCGAATCCGAGATGTTCCGTACCGCCGCCGTCCTGGAAGCGAGCATGGCATGACCGACACCGCTATCGACACCACCAACTTCATCAACGGCTACGAACTGGTCGTCGGCCTTGAAGTGCACGCCGAACTCGCCACCAAAACCAAGGTGTTCTGCTCGTGCCCCAACATGTTCGGTGATGAGCCGAACACCAACGTGTGCCCGGTGTGCCTCGGCCTGCCCGGCTCTCTTCCCGTGCTCAACCACCAGGTCGTTGAGCTCGCCATCCGCCTCGGTTTGGCCCTCAATTGCAGCGTTCATTCCAGCGTGTTTCATCGGAAGAACTACTTCTACCCCGACATGCCGAAGGACTATCAGGTCACCCAGTACGACCAGCCCATCGACCGTGAGGGCTACCTCGACTTACCCAGCGGCAAGCGCATCGGCATCGAGCGCGCGCAC
>JANMCE010000217.1:0-1611 GCA_031360915.1 Actinomycetes bacterium
CTTACGAAACCCACCCGCCAATCCGGCCGACGAATCCAGCCGAACAGCTGCTCGATACCGAGGCAGGCGAGGATGGCGATCGGAATCACGGTCACCAGCGCTCGGGTGACGACGACCTCGACCATCGCTGCCGAAAAGGGAGCCGACACCAGAGCGACCAGCACGAGTCGGTGCTTGGAGGATCGCCAGCGGAACAGACACACGGCCACGCCGACGACGACGAAGGGTAGCAGCGCCCACCAGACGTGGCCCATGCCCTTCATGACGTGGCGCACCAGGTCGGGCGAATTTCTCGGTGAGAACCAATACCAGGGGCTTAGGCCACGGCGGTAGGTGTGCCAGAAGGCCGAGAGCTTTCCGGGGAGACTCAGGTCCTGGTACCAGTAGGAGTTGAGCAGGCGGAGATGGCTCGCTGTACCTGACGGGTGAAGCGTCATTTCCCTCAGAAGTGGCAGCAGGACCACGGCAAAAGTAACGGCCGCTGGCACGATGACACGACGCTGGCGAAGCTGTGCTCGATGGAAACCGACGTCGCTCACGAGCAACAGCAGTCCGGTGACGAGCATCAACCCCTGCCCGTTCGCATAGGCGTAGAAGGTGGCGCCGCCGAAGCCGATAGCCGCAGCGGCGTACGTCGGCGATCGATACCGATACAGCAGGTACGCGGCGAGGAAACACGTGTAGAAGGCCACCATTTCGGAAACCTCGAACGCCGTTCGCGAGTGAAGGAACCAGGCGGGAATGCTGGCAAGAACGAAAGGACTCAGCCACCACGACCGAAGCCCGAAGATCCGGGTGATGACGGCCAGCGCAGGCACGGCCAAGAAGCCGACAATGACCGAGGTGCCGCGAGTACCCAGCACCGTCGTACCGAACAGGACCACGGCCGGGATCTGCAGATAAACGCTCAGGCTGAGGTTGAACTGTTGATCGTTGCGCAAGAACGGAGGAAACAGCACCCCATCGGCCGATCGGAACCCGTGATGAAGCAGACCATCGGCCAGAGTGGCCTGGATGGCCTCGTCACTAAAGAAGTAGATCGGGAAATGCGTAAGGCCGACGAAGCGGGTCACCAGGTACAGCACCGATCCGAGCGTAAACAGCTGGGTCTCACGACGCCGCCAGATTGGCACCGTTTGATTCACCGGTTCGGAAAAAGCAGCGGGGTCGCGCAGACGTGTCACAGCCCCGGCGACCTTATCCCGGCAATGGCCACCGCAGTGGCCCGGAATCTTGCCTTCGTGAGTACTATCCATTCGGTGAGCGCACACGGCGGTGAAATCACAGTTGTGCTTGTCGTACCGTGTTTCAACGAGGCGTCCAGACTCGCGACCGACCGGCTTCTCGAGTTCAATGAAGCCGCAATCGGACTCGTCTTGGTCGATGATGGCTCAACCGACGACACCCGACTCGTGATCGAGCAGTGGGCGTCGTCGCACGACCGCACAACGGTGCATGCGCTCGATCGGAATGGGGGCAAGGGAGAGGCGGTGCGGGTCGGTCTCCTGGCTGCCATATCTCGCGGACCGGAGTGGGTCGGCTTCATCGACGCCGATTTCGCCACTCCACCATCAGCGCTGCTGCGTTTGATAGAACTCGCCCGCCAGCGTG
>JANMCE010000102.1:0-7707 GCA_031360915.1 Actinomycetes bacterium
CTGGCCAACGCCAACCGGTGCCATCGGTGATGACTCCATACTCGATGCCACATTCGAGGTGCTGTCACGGGTGCGTCGCGCCAAGACCGAGGGCCAGGTAAGCCAACGTCACTCCGTCGAGAAATGTCTGGTGCAAGCACCTCAGGCGTTTCTCGATTCGCTCGAAGCCGGCAAGCCCGACCTCATCGCCGCCGGTTCACTCGACTTCCTCATCACCACCGAGGCACCAGAACTCCTGGTCGAAGTCACACTCGCACCCAAACCCGCCGTCGAATAGGTCTGGGAACGAACATCACGGCTCTTGCGGCTTCACCACACCGCCGCCGGCATCCGGTTACTTGTCGCAACTGCATTAGACATACCGGTGCACTGCAGTGCACCGCATCGACCGGCTCTCGTGGTGCACTCGGACGCAGCGATAGCTCCGACGGGCGGAAATTGTTTCCCTGGCCGCGGCGCCGGACAGCGCCAACGCACCCTTTTTCAGCACCCTGTTAGCTGTTCGGGATATCGGCCGGCACTGATTGAGGCGGCGGCGATAGGGTTCGGCGAACGTCGATTGGGCCGTGCCTCTGGCAGCGCTCGAGACGGCACGGACGCGCACAGTCTTGCTTCTAGGGCACGAGCACAGTGGCGTGCCCGACGAGGTGTGGCCACTACTCGACCAGGTCGTCTCCATCCCCATGGTCGGCATCGGCGCCAGCCTCAACGTCGCCGTAGCCGGATCCCTCGTGCTCTATCGCCTCGCCGGCCTCGCGTGAGGTTCGGTCAGCTCGAAGCCCTTACCAAACGACAGTTAGCGCCTTATCAGATTTCGCATAGAGGTGAATCTTGTCGTCCTTGCTAGCCAGCGGCACGCGCAAGGACTTGGCCGTCGCGACAATCAGCCGATCGGCAGGGTCGCCGTGAAATCCGGACAGTTCACCCGCTTGAATCGCCACCGATGGCGTGAGCTCGGCTACCTCAACCCCCTCCGTGGCGAGGAAGTCGACGACCCAGAGGCTCGTTGGTCGGTCGAGGCCGACCCGACCTTTTTCGACAAGTATGGTGAGTTCCCAAAACGAGATCGGGCTAACCAGAATGCGCTCCGCTGCCTCGACGGCTCTCGCCACCTTTGGCGAGAGCCGATCGACGTCGGCTTGCCACCAGAGAAGTGCATGCGTGTCGAGAAGAACGCCACTCTGAGAATCAGGCTTCAAGATCCCAAGCTTCCCCCGTCGAGAAGTAGGCATCATCGGCGTCTGCGAGCAGGATGACCGACCCAAGAGTCGGGCTGCCAACTTCATCGATCGGCACCAACCGAGCGACGGCCTTCCCGTGTTTGGTGATCACCACCGACCGATGCGTATGCGCAACATCATCCAAGACCGCGAGGCAATGCGTCTTGAACGTGCTGGCCTGCATCGTCTGTTCAGTCATGTATCCAGCATAAACGACCAGTGACCATAGTCAATGGTCACAATGCTCGACGAGTTCACTCTGTCCTGAAGCATCGGCTGGCTCAGCAGGCGACAGCGATCTTGAGGGCTTCGCAGACTTGGGCCATGCGATCGGGGCCGAGGGTAGTGATCTGGCGGGTCAGGTAGCCGCGGAACACGGTTTCGATGTTGGTCAACGACACGGCGCACGGACGCGGCATACCGTCGTCATGGTCAAGGCCGACCTCGGTTGCGCCGCCTCGCACCGTGGAGGTGACGAATGCAACCGTGATCTTGCTTGATCGTTGGGCAATCACATCTCGGGCAAGAACGACCACCGGTCGCGCCTTGACATCTGGTGGCTCAAACCACCAAACCTCGCCGCGAGTCACCACTCCTCATCGGGAAGGCTCTTGGCCCACCGAACGGAGGAGCGTTTCACGTCCTCGATCTCATCATCAGTCTCGGGGAACCGCTCCATCACCTCGATCAGTTCGCGGTCGATGCGACGCTGTCGGCCGCGCTCGATGGCGGCGAGGATGGCCTCACGGATGAACTCCGTGCGATTGAGCGCCTCTCCATCAAAGATCAGCACGTCGATGTCGTTCAGCATCCGTTCTTCAAGGCGTATTGCAATCGGTGTAGCTTGTGCCATACGAGCAGTATGACAGGTCGGTCAAGCGGCGGCGCGTGCTCGTTCCAGCTTCTCCGTGGTGAGCTTGGAGCGGCCGACCACGAACAACACGAGATAGATCGCGGCGTACACGAACCACACCGAACGCAATGCCCAGTTCCGAGTCGTGAGGTGACCGCCGATGGCCACGACGAGGCCTCCGAGCGCAGCGCCGATCGGCATCATTCCCCATGCGAAGAACCGGTAGACGCTGTTGACTCGACCGAGCAGATGCGACGGGATGATGGTCTGACGCAAGCTCACGGTGATCACATTCCACAACGTGCCGACAAGGGTCTCAAGCCCGAAGGCAACGACCACGACGGGCCACAACGGCACCAGTCCAATGACCGTGGAAAGAACCACAGGTACGCCAAGAGCGATGGCCAGGCACGTACCGCTGCCGAGCCGTTCCGATGTCGCCGAGGCAAACGCACCTCCCACCACTGCACCAAGCGCTCCGCCGAAACCAATGATGCTGAACAGGAAAGGACCGCCCTTCATCACCTCCTGGACGAAGAGCACCATGGTGGCTCCACCGACCATACCGGCCAAGTTCATAAAGCCGAGGATGATGGCCATCGGTCGCAACAGTTCGTGACGCCACAACCAGCCGAAGCCTTCCTTCAGTTCCTGACGCCAAGGTGCGGCCAGGTGATCCTCCGGCCTCTCGGCGCGGAAGGTCCCAGGGATCGCGGCGACCAACGCGGCCGCGGCGAAGAAGGAGGCGGCGTCCACGAAGAATGGAAGCGCGAATGCGCCTAGCAACAGCAGCGACCCGAGTGGTGGGCCGACAAAGGTATTGGCGACACTCTCGGCTGACCACATGCGACCGTTGGCTTTCTCCAAATCATCGCTCGCCACCACCGCTGGCAGCATCGTCTGACTGGAGTTGTCACGTAGCACCTCGGCCGTACCGAGCAGCAACGTGGCCAAGAGGACTACGAGATAGAGCCCCGTACGCGTGCCGACCACGGTCTGCACGGCTTTCGGGCCGGGCAAATGTTTCCGCTGGCCCAGCACGGCCGCGGCAACTACCAGCGTGAGGAGGAACCTAAGGCCATCCATCAACACCATCGCCTTGCGCCGATCGACCCGATCGGTGATAACTCCGGCCGGCAGGGTGAAGACCAACCACGGCAGCCGTTGCGCCACCGCAATGAGCGCGACCATCAACGGGTTACGGGTAACAGCCGATGCCAGCCACGGATACGCCACTGACGAAACGCCGTCGCCAAGATTGGAGATAGCTGTGGCTGCGAACAGCTTCCGATAGCTGGACCCCATGGAGCGTCGAACGGTGGTTGCTTCAGTCACGACGAGCCCCGGATCGTTTGCGACCCACCTTCGGCACAGCGTCACCCGGCAAGCGATTGGTGGGGAAGACCCCAGCCAGCACGGCAAACTCTCGCTTGCCGGAGTGCGGTAGCTGCGTGAACTCAAGCGTGAGCGCCATCAGACGTTCGGTGAACACCCGAGCGTGTTCCGACGAGATGCGGGCATGGCGCAGGGTGAAGCCACAGATGTCATCGAGGTCGGACGCGGCGCGGTCGAACTCGCCGCGAGCATCAGCGAAGAACGGTAGGTCGTTATCGTCCGGCAACGTCGGCCAATACAGCGTACGACCGGTGCGACCATAGAACCGCTCCTCGATGGCTCGGACCTTTCGCGTGCGCACAATCTGGAGCAAGCCAGCGTTCACGAGCACATCGACGTGATGGGCAACGGTGCCTTTCGGCTTAGCGGTCAGTTCGGCCAGGTCGGTGACGGTCATGGCTCGCTCCATCACAAGGTCAAGTATCAGCGCACGCAATGGATGACCGGCGGCTTTGAGGCGGCCAGGCGTGTCGACCGATACGGCTTCCGCCATTTCGTAGTCCAACCCGTTCGGTTCATCAATGTCCGACATATCCCAAACATTAAGTAATTCCCGATCAAAAGGCAAGACCCGCCCATCACTATGGTGCAGACATGACTGACAAGGTTCGAATAGGCGTCGCTGGATACGGGTTCGGTGGACGCTTCTTTCACGCGCCGCTGCTGCACGCGGCCGAGGGCTGCACCCTTGCGGGCATCATGACCTCGTCGACCGAGCGACGGGCGGAAGTGGAACACGACTTCCCGGGCACACCGTGCTTCGCCACGCTGGCCGACATGAGAGCGGCGGGCATCGAGGCGGTCGCTATCTCGACGCCCGCCCTCACACACGGGCCGCTCACCGTCGAGGCGGCCGCTCTCGGCCTGCACGTCGCGTGCGACAAACCCTTCGCCATGAACGCTGCCGAGGCAACGGCGTCAGTCGCGGCCGCACAAAATGCAGGCGTAGTCCTGAGCCCGTACCAAAACCGTCGCTGGGATTCCGACATCCTGACGCTGAAGCGCGTGATGGCCGATGGCTTGCTGGGCACCATCTCCCGCTTCGAGTCGCGCTTCGAGCGGGCCGAACTTGGCATCGCTCCCCCACCCGCAGGTGGTGGCATTCTGCGTGACTTCGGCAGCCATCTTTTCGATCAGGCGTTGTATCTGTTCGGACCCGTCACGTCGGTTTACGCCGAGGTCAACGTTTCCGGTTTGCACGGTGACGACGACCACGCGTTCTTCGCGGCCCTCACCCATGCGAACGGCATGAGCAGCCATCTCACCGGCAATTGGTGGCAGCCTGCGCCGGGCCCGCGTTATCGCGTGACGGGATCAACCGGTACCCTCATCATTCAGGGCGAGGATACCCAGCATGAGCGACTGGTGTCGTTCAGTAACCCAGCCAAAGAGGGTGACCGCTGGGGCACCGAACCAGAAGCGAACTGGGGTCGTATCCACTGCGGCGCAACGAACGAAGTCTGTCCGTCCGAACGAGGCCGCTGGGACACCTACTACCCGGCCTTCGCTCAAGCGGTCCGAGGCTTTGGTCCGGTCCCGGTTGATGCAGCCGATGCTGTTTCCAGCCTGACCCTCATCGACGCTGCGTTCACGAGTTCTGCCGAGAAGCGCACGGTGCAGATCGGCTGAGACCACAGCCCAAACGCGGCAGCGCCGACCGAGCAGGACTCGGCCGGCACTGCACTCTCCCGTGGCGGGGAGCTACACCGAGGCAGGAACCTTGCTCTCGGACTTCTTGGCGAGATCGTCCTTAACCAGGTCGAACTCCGGGTAGGCAAGCACGCCCATCTCGGGCAGGTCGAGGCCGACTATCTCGTCGAGCTCGTCACTGCGGATACCACCCTTGGTCAGCTTGTTCTGAAGGCGGAAGAAGCCATAGACCAGGCCGAACATGCCCGCATTGATTTCGCCCAGCACCGCCGGGAGGCGTACCCGTTCGGCCAGTTCAGCGGCCACCTTCGCGGCCACCAGCAGAACGAGGATGTCGAGAAGAACGTGTCCGGTGTTCATCGGACGGGCGAGGGCAAACCGGCGAAGCGCCAGCCCCGTGCCCGTACCGTAACGATTGCGTCGGTTCCGATGTGTCGACGAAGTCCGACGAGTATGGAATCGACCCGCCGCGCCGACAGCTCGCTGAGTCCGGATCGTTCCGCCAATTCAGCGCGGCTGAGGACCCGCCCACCAACTGAGAGCAGTGCACCCAATACGGCCCGCTCAGCGTGGGAGAGCGGGCCTTCAGGCTCAAGAAGCTCATCGACGGACTCCACCATGGATTTCACCGTAAGCAACGGCGGTTTCCCGACCGTTCCCCCAATGTGAGCGGACGATGACAGATTGGCGCGCTGATCAGATTCCGACCGTCCGTACACCCTGTTCGGTCACGACATGAGTCATCCGCACGTCATGGGCGTCGGTTGGTAGCTCATCGACAACCCGGTCACTGGTGGTGACGCCGATAAGAATCGCACCGGCAGGCAGGCGCGGCAGGAGGCGGTCGTAGTAGCCGGCGCCATGCCCGAGTCGTCCGCCGCGCCGGTCGAACAGCACACCGGGAACGAGCACGGCACCAATCTCATCGAGCGGGAGCTCCGGCGCGTTGGCTGTCGGCTGCAGATAGCCCCACCGGTGTCGCTCCATCTCGACGTCGGCCCGATGCACCGTGAGCCGCCCGCGCGGCCACGTGCGGGTAACCGCGCAGGGATACTCGTGAAGCAGAGAGTCGAGGTCGATCTCCCCCGCCATGGGTCGGAAGGTGAGCACGTAGGCGGCGACTGATCGCTCCGCCAGGAAGGCTCGCAACGGGTCCACAACTGCGCTGCTCTCTACGACCGGTGGAAGCGTCTCGGCCCACGCACGCCATGCGGCCTTTCCCTTGCGGACCGATGGTTGCACTGCTTCAGTGTACGAAACTCGGTGGACCAAATTAGTGGCACCGACGACGATGGTTCCCATGGCAACGAATCACTGGCCGCTGTTCGATCTGCGCATAGTCACCGAACACCTCGTCTTGCGACCGATCTCCGACGACGATTTCGACGCGTTGATCGAGGCGATCGACGCCGGCATCCACGATCCGGATCAGTCAACCTTTTCTGTTCCAGTGGGCCGACGAGGAACCGGTTCAGCGCGCCCGTAACGCGCTGCAGTACTGGTGGGGGCGTCGCGCCAGTTGGACGCCAACCGACTGGGCCCTCGGCTTCGGTGTCTGGCTGGAAGGTCGCCTCGTCGGCGTACAGGCGTCACGTGCCACATCGGCTACCACGAAAACGGGCGAGCCCGACACATCAACCGAGGTGAGGCCGCTGAGACGATTCGCTTCATGATCTCCAGAGCCGAGTTCGCAGCGCGGGCCTTTCCGACAATCAGGGTGGAGAACCTCGAACCGTGCCTGCCGATGTTCGGGCTCTAGGGCCACCCTCACCGCTGGAAGGGCAGGAGGCTCGGAAGCCTCCCGCCCGTCGCTCAAAGGAGTTATTTGACGGTGGTCGGGGGCGTTTGGTTGCGGCTGTCGACGATGACGGATGTCGCCGGGTTGGTGCCACTGGCTCCGCCACTCGACCCGGCACAGACGTTCACCACTTGAGCCTGGGTCTTGCCGATGGCGTCAGCACAGGCCTTGGTCTTTTCAAGGTCGAGCAACTCGGGCGTCAGCGACTTGGCGATCTTTGAGTTCGCTTCGGCCTGAGCCGTTGCGGCCAATGCCACGGCGGCAGCCTCAGCTTCGGCCTTGGTGACTGCGGCTTCCTTATCGAGCGACGCTACCTGCTTGCGGGTTTCGGCTTCGGTGGTCTGCTTCTTCTGATCTTCCAGCGCCTTGGCCGCTTCGTTACGGCTCTGCAGAATGGCGTTGATGGCGGCGAGCTGCTGCGTATCGGGAGCAACGTCGCGAACGTTCACGGAGTCGACCAGAATGCCTCGGGCAGCAAGGCGGGGCTTGAGTTCATCGGTGATCTTTACCGCGATCTCGGCTCGCTTGATGCTGTAGCCCTCCTCCGCCGTGTACTGACCAAAAACGTTCCGCACTACTTCACGGGCGTCGGGCCGCACAAAGCGATCCTTCACCAGCTGCAGCGACCCAGCCTGTTTGAACAGCTCGCCGGCCTTGTCGAGCTCAAGTGCAAAACGCACGGTCACATCGACGGCCATCGAACCGCCGCCCTTCGCGATAATTGACACGCTGTCGTCTTTGGTCTTGTCACCTTCGTCGGGCGCACGAAGCATCGACAACTCCTGGGTACG
>JANMCE010000106.1:0-11252 GCA_031360915.1 Actinomycetes bacterium
GCGGTGGAAGGCGGCGACGGCGGCGCGGAGATCGCCCGCGCTCATCTGCAGCTGACCGATCGATTCGAGCGTGTTCGCTTCACCCAGAACGTCGCCGACACGGCGGTACAACGGCAGGGCCTGGTTGAACAGGTCCCGAGCCATCTGATTATTCGATTCAAGGAACTCAACCTGGCCGAGGTTGCGCAGGCAGTTCGCTTCACCCAGAACGGCGCCGACACGGCGGTACAACGGCAGGGCCTGGTTGAACAGGTCCCGAGCCATCTGATTGTTGGATTCACGGAACTCAACCTGGCCGAGGCTGCTCAGGCAGTTCGCTTCACCCAGAACGGCGCCGACACGGCGGTACAACGGCAGGGCCTGGTTGAACAGGTCCCGAGCCATCTGATTATTCGATTCACGGAACTCAACCTGGCCGAGGCTGCGCAGGCAGTTCGCTTCACCCAGAACGGCGCCGACACGGCGGTACAACGGCAGGGCCTGGTTGAACAGGTCCCGAGCCATCTGATTGTTGGATTCACGGAACTCAACGTCGCCGAGGCTGCTCAGGCAGTTCGCTTCACCCAGAACGGCGCCGACACGGCGGTACAACGGCAGGGCCTGGTTGAACAGGTCCCGCGCCATCTGATTATTCGATTCAAGGAACTCAACGTCGCCGAGGTTGCTCAGGCAGTTCGCTTCACCCAGAACGGCGCCGACACGGCGGTACAACGGCAGGGCCTCAGCCAGCATCTCTCGTGCGGAGGTAAAGTCGCTGCGTCGAACACGCATTTGTCCAAGCCCGAGGAGTGCGCCGGCAAGTGCGGCGGGCTCCGCATCGTTCAGGCGAAGTTCATCCACCAGGTTTTCGAGATGGCGTTCTTCGGCTAACTGGTCGCGCAGCGGCATGTTCCACGAACCGCCGAGGGAGCCGAGCGTTTCGCCCACCTGCTCATCGTTGCCGGTAAACCAGAACATGTCCGACCGCACCGACCACAGATCAGGCGCGTGGGTGGCCAGTTCGGCCAACGCGTAATCGGGCGCCACGAACACGAACGGAACGCCGAACCGGCGGGACAGTGAGTCGCGGTCGAGGTTCAGGGCGTGCAGCCCGCCTCGTTCATCGTCACCCACACTCACCATATTCTCGAGGCCCGTCACCACGACTGCGGCAGCATGTGGCCCAACGGCATCGGCGATTTGTTGAAGCGGGTCGGTGCCGGAAACGAGGGCGACAACGGCAATTGGCTTTGCGGGTACGGCGGCCCGCAATGCAGTCACCAGTTCGAGGGTGAGCGCGGGATGGTTGATACGGCACACCGCCAAACCGAAGCCATCGCTCCAATCAACGAACCGGGCCAGTGACACGAACTCGGGGTCGCCGGCCAGGTGACCGACCGTGTCGTTAGAAGCTGCGGCATCCTCGGTTTCGATTGGCTTGGCAAGGCCTTCTACCCGGACGCGGTCGGCCGGCGGCGAGCCCGCTCGTTGGGCGGCGTTGGGCTCACCGCGTCCGAGAAACCGCTGTAGCAGATTCACGGCTTGCCCTCAGTGGCTCGCAGGTCGAGCCAACGGGCAAGCAGTGGGTGAACGTCGTACCAGCGCCCGTGGTCGCTGTAGAGCAGGATACGACCATTGCGGAGCAGCGACTGCCACGACGGGTGATCGGGGCGGGCATCTTTCGTGCTTCGAATCTCGGTGAGCAGCTCGCGCTGGGCCGGGTCGACTCCGGTGGCCAGTTCGTACATGGAGCTCTCGACGGCTCGTTCGGTGGCGTCGGCTCGTTCGGCTCGATTGATGGCCTTACGCAGCATTTCGAACAGCACCCGCAACTGACCGCCGGACAGATCGATCAGTTCGGGCACCCGGTCGAAAACGGCAGGGAGGTCGCCGCCAGGGGCGGCGATACGGGCTGCGGCCACGCGTCGGTTGACGATCTCCTGCAGCTCTTTGCGGGCCGATTCGTTTGGTGCACCATTGCGATGATCGACGGGCAACACCCCGAGTTCCAGCACCTCGCCGTAGCCGTGCTGCACGCAGAGTTGCGACCCGTCGGCGCTGTGGTGGTACTCCCACGGGACGGTCAGCACCACATCGCAGGCCAGACCCTTTAACCAGCGCTGGCCACCTACGAACATGCGCTGGATCTCATCGGTGTCGACCAGTTTGTCGAGCTCGTCGACAATCACCACAATGCGGTGGATGTTGCTCTGCTTGAACGCGGTAAGCGTGTGACTGATAGCGGCGTTTACACCGGCAAGGAACTCGCCTTCGTTGTCTTTCAGCACCTTTTCGATCTCGGATCGCTGCGCCGTCTGGCCCTCCCAGGCTGCCGAAAGCTCACCGGTAAACGGAACCTTCAAATTGGCCTTCAGCTTGAGTTTCTCGCCCAGCTTCTTTCCTATGTCGGCGAACGACGTGCCACCCAGAAATGCCCCGAGCGCAGGATCAGTCGCCATGGAGGCGGCCACCTTCAGAATCACCACTTCGGGCGGCAAGCCGCTCCATCCGCCTGCCCGATTTACGTACACCACGACCGATTGCTGATCGCGATGGCCGGCCGTGAGAATGCCACCAATACGGCGCAGCTCGGACGTTTTGCCGGTCCCCCTCAAACCCGTGACCAGGCGGATGCTGCCGCCCTCAGGGCTGTTGAGAATACCGTTGACGACGGTGGTCTTCAGGTCATCGGCATCAAGCTCATCCTGCCAGTCGACATAGCGCGCATCACCGGCGTCGAGCGGCTTACCTGGGTCGAACTGCTGGTAAAGCGCAGGCAAGATGTCCACTACGGTCAGGCTACCGGCCCGGCCGGGTTCCGGTTAGCACCTCGGCCGGTCACGTCATGCTCGATGCAGCATGGGGCGGCGTGATGTCCCAATCTGGTGGCGAATGTCTATTTACTAGACAGTAAGTTGTCCAGTGGATAGACTTGCGTTGTGAAGGCGGTTCGGTATCGGAAACTGGTCGCCAAGCTGACGAGTCTCGGTTGCATCTTGGTTCGCACCCGAGGCCGTCACGAACGATGGCAATGCGGCACCTGTTTCACCACCGTACCGAGAGCACGTGAGATCCCACCGGGAACGTTGAGATCTATCGAATCTGACCTCGCTCCTTGCCTCGGTAAGGGCTGGCTAACTGAAGGGCAACGTTGATGTATCGAGCCGATGTGCAGAGAGACGAGACTGGCGTGTGGATCGCCCGGGTACCTGATCTCGCGGGAGTCCACAGCAACGCGAAGCGCCTCGATCAGGTTGCTCTCCGACTGGCAGAGGCGATCTCTCTCGCCTTGGAAACCGACGTAACGGCAGACGAGATCGTGCTCGTCATTGACTACCAGCACCTTGGCTTGGCAACGGCAGACTCGAGCGCGGTGCAGGCCGCAGCCGTTGCACGGGCTGCAATGCACGAGGCCCAAAGGCGCGCCGAAGAAGCCTCACTCGCCGCAGTACACACGCTGGCAAGCCACGGCTTCACGCTTCGAGATATCGGCACACTCGTCGGCCTGTCCCATCAACGCATCCACCAACTCGTGAGCAGGTAGGTCCCAGTCTCAGCGGTTGAGGGCGTTGATGAGCGAGCGCAGGCGGTTCCAGTGGCGTTTGTCGAACGGGAGACTCAGCCGTGCAAGATCCAGGTGGTCGTCTTCGGCGATCTCGGCTGGCCGGGGTGTTGCCAGCGTGATGGTTCCGCCGTTGCAGATGTCGGCGAAGTCGGCGTTCAGCGCAGCGAGCTGAGCCGGGGTCGGAACGTGGTGGAGACGAATGACGAGGTCGTCACCGAAGAAGCGAATGGAGTGGAAGTTGCGGTAGAAGTCGTTGATTTCGTCGACAGCAAGCTGCGCCTGGTCGGTCACGAGGTACAACGCAAGATCAGCAGGTTCGATGAGGCGCCGGGGGAGGAGCACCTTGGTGATCAGATCGTGCACCGGACCCCAGAACGTTTCACCTGGCGTATCCAGGAACACGATGGGCGCCGGAACACCCTTACCGGTTTGGGTAAGCGTCAGAAGCTCGAACGTCTCGTCCAGCGTGCCGAAACCGCCGGGCAAGCTGATGTAGGCCTTCGATTCCTTCATCAGCATCAGCTTGCGGGTGAAGAAGTACTTCATCGAGACCAGCTTGGCACCGTCGATGAACGGGTTTGCACCTTGTTCAAAGGGAAGCCGAATGTTCACGCCGAAGCTGTGGACCCGCCCGGCGCCTTCCGATGCGGCGGCCATGATGCCCGGGCCAGCGCCCGTGACCACCATCCATCCCTGGGCGGCGAACAGACGGGCGACGTCTTCGGCCTGGGCGTACAGAGGGTCATCGGCCTGAGTACGGGCCGACCCGAAGATCGTCACCTTGGGAATGTGACGATAGGGAGCAAAGCGACGGAATGCCTCGCGCATTTCGGCCACGGCCGACGCGGTGATCTTCAGGTCGATGAGTTCCGGGTGATCGGTGACCAGGCCGGTTGCCGCCTCAAGGAGGTCGACCGCCAGCGCCTCGGCCTCACCACTAAGCGTGGGACGAACGCTCCGTAGAAAGACTTCGATCTCGCTCAGTGGCATTGTCAAGCACATTTTCTTTCGGTTTGGGTCCGTTGGCCCATGCAGAGTGAGAACTGAATCACATAGAGTATTCACAGGCCGACGGCACGTCGTCGGACAACGATTACGAGTGCCGGTGCGCCCCCCGGATCGGCACTCAAGATTGCGGGAACCAATCCGATCGGCCGGCGGGCCGTTCGACAACCCATTGAGGTCGGACTTGATGGGCCACGAAATGACCCGCGTGACGCAGCTGGGTTGGCTGCGTCACTCGGGTCATCTCACGTTTTCACGACGGGTGATGCACCGGAGCGCAGCTCGTCGGCCCGTACCGTCAGTGCTGCGAGCAATTCATCGAAGCTTTTGATAAACGACGCCACACCCTCGGCCTCGAGCTTGTCGCTCACGTTGTTCATGTCGATACCCACCGTGGCTAGCGCAGCCCATTGCTGGTCGATCTCGTCGGGATCGGCCACCGCGGTGCGGCCAAAGTTGCCGTGATCGGCGAAGGCCGCCATCGTTGCGTCGGGGATGGTGTTCACCGTCTCGGCGCCGATGAGCTCGTCAATGTAGAGCGTGTCGGGGTAGGCCGCGTTCTTGGTGGACGTAGATGCCCACAGCGGGCGCTGCGGTCGGGCACCACGAGCCACGAGCGCGTCCCAACGTGCGCCCAGGAACGTCGAGCGAAAGAGTCGGTAGGCCAGCTTGCCCTGCGCAACCGCCGCCTTGCCGCGAAGGGCAAGTGCTTCGGGAGTACCGAGCGTGTCGAGGCGGTGATCGACTTCGGAGTCGACCCGACTGATGAAGAACGACGCAACGCTGGCGATACGGGACAAGTCACCCTTGGCTGCTTCGAGACCGCTGATATAGGCCTCCATCACCTCGGCGTACCGTACAAGGCTGAAGATGAGCGTGACATTGATGTTGATGCCTTCGGAGATGGCCTGGCGGATTGCCGGCACACCTTCGGGCGTGGCCGGGATCTTCACCATGAGGTTCGGCCGGTCGATGGCGGACCACAGGTGACGTGCCGCCGCGATAGTTCCTGCAGTGTCATGGGCCAGGTTCGGCGCCACCTCCACACTCACGAAACCATCGTGCCCACCGCTGGCCGAGTAGACCGGAGCAAACACGTCGAGGGCACCAAGAATGTCCTGGGTGACGAGCGCCCAGTAGTCATCAACGACATCACCGTTGTGCTGGGCGAGTGAGCGGAACTGCTCGTCATAGTCGAGCGAACCCTGAATGGCCTTTTGGAAGATCGACGGGTTCGACGTGAGACCACGCACACCGCCGTCACGCAGGCGAACCAACTCACCTGAGGTGAGGTAGCTGCGCTTGAGGTTGTCGAGCCACGGGCTCTGGCCATAGTCGGAGTAGAGCTTCTTCAGTCGATCCATCTCATTTTCCTTTCTGAGCGCCGGCGAGCCTGGTAGCCCGTGCCACGACGTTAGCGACGTTGATGCCGAGCTTGTCGAGCGCAACGTTGCCAGGGGCACTGGCGCCGAAGCGGTCGATACCGATGGAGTCATCGGCGTAGCGTTCCCAGCCAAGGGTGACGCCGGCTTCGACCGACAGAGTCAGCACCGTGCCGAGTACCTTGCGCTGATACGCCTTGGGTTGGGCGGCGAAACGGTCCCACGACGGCATCGACACTACCCTGGCTTTGATGCCTTTTACGGCCAGTACGGCCGCGGCCTCAACACACAGGCAGACCTCGCTGCCGGTTCCGAGCAGCGTCACCTGAGCGCCTCGTGGATCGACGATAAGGCCCGCCCCCTTAGCGACCGCAGAACCGTCGGTGACGGTGGTTACCGCTTGACGAGTGAGGATGATGGCCGTGGGACCGTCATGATGCACCGCATCGTGCCAGGCTTGCGCGACTTCGTTGGCGTCGGCGGGACGAATCACGTGCAGATCCGGAATGAGACGCAGCGACATCAGCTGTTCGACCGGCTGATGGGTTGGTCCGTCTTCACCGACGCCGACCGAGTCGTGGCTGAAGATGTAGACCGCGTGGGCCTTCGACAACGAAGCCAGCCGCAGCGCCGGGCGCAGATAGTCGCTGAACACGAAGAACGTGCCAGCGAGCGGAAGAACGCCACCATGCAGCGCCATCCCGTTCAGCGCCGCACCCATGGCGTGTTCGCGGATACCGAAGTGCACCTGCGTGCCGCCCGTGGTCGTAGCCGACAAGTTGACAGCGTCGTTGAGTTTCACGCCGTTGTTGCCGGTGAGATCGGCCGAGCCGGAAATGATGCCGGGCACAAACGGCAGCGACGCGTTGAGCACCTTCTGGAACGACTGGCGGGTGGCGAGCTTTTCTCCAGCGGGGGAGACGGGAAGCTTGGCGTCCCAGCCCGCCGTCGGGCCGTCCCATGACTGGGCCCAGGCTGCCTTGTCGCCCTTCCACTTTTTGAATCGGGCCTGCCACTGCGCGTGGGCCTTGGCGCCCTTGGCCATCACTGCTTTGCGGTAGGGATCGACCACCTTCGCCGGCACCCAAAACGCCTCATCGGTGGGGATGCCCATGACGGCCTTGGTGGCCGCTACATCGTCGGGCGTAAAAGGGTTGCCGTGCGCTTCGTGGTCGTCGGTCAGGCGCGGCGACGGATACGCGATATGGCTGCGCAGAACGATCAGCGACGGCTGACCAACCACCGCCTTGGCCCGCAGCAAGGCATCTTCAAGCGCGTCGCAGTCGTTGGCAACCTCACCGATCTCATCCACATGCCAGCCGTAGGCGCGGAAGCGGGCCGGCACGTCGTCGGAGCACGCTAGCGACGTGTTGCCGTCGATGGTGATGTGATTGTCGTCGAACACGACCACCAGTCGACCGAGACCAAGGTGGCCGGCCAGCGACGCAGCCTCATGGCTGATGCCCTCCATGAGGCAGCCGTCTCCGGCGAATACGTAGGTGTGATGGTTCACGATGTCGCCACCGAAACGGGCCCGCAGATTCTGCTCGGCAATGGCCATGCCGACCGCATTGGCGAAGCCTTGGCCGAGTGGTCCGGTTGTGACTTCGACGCCGGGGGTGTGGTGCATTTCGGGGTGGCCGGGCGTGCGCGAACCCCACTGGCGGAACTGCTGCAGATCGCCCATGGTGAGGCCGTAGCCGGTGAGATGCAGCATGGAATACAGCAGCACCGACGCGTGACCGTTGGAGAGAATGAAACGGTCGCGGTCCGGCCAGTTCGGGTCGGCCGGATCGTGCTTCAGTACTCGGCTGAACAGCACATGGGCGAGCGGGGCCAACGCCATGGCGGTGCCCTGGTGGCCGGACTTCGCCTTGAGGGGAACATCCATAGCCAGGCCACGGATGACGTTGATGACCTGGTCGTCGGTTTTGGTGTTCATCATTCTCCGGTTGAGATGTCGCGATGCGGCTGGGCGCGCTACGCGAGTTGGGGCGAGGTTCGGGCGTGATCGGTGAAGAGCGCAAGAGACGCCGTGAAGCCGTGCAGCGCATTGCGGCTGCCAACCGGGCCGATCTCGCCGGCGCAGAACATTCCGGCCACGGCTGGTCGTGACGGTCCGTTGGAAAGGAGCGCGTCATCGATGATCTCGGCATCGTGGTTGGGCGTACCGAACATGAACGAGCCGCGACCGTTACAGGTAAACACGAGCGCGGCGTCGGCGCGCACACTGTTCAACATGGTGGTGAGATCGGGCCCGGCGGAGTCGGGGTCCCGCACCTGAAACTGCACGGTAGAACCAACGGGTACCTCGTCGCCGATCACAACAGCGCCGACGCTCTTATCGCCGCCCATAACGCCCCGCACCAGAAAGTCACCGCGGTCGAACTCGGCCTTGTGTTCATCTACCACTAGGCCGCAGTGCAAACCCTGGCCGGCCAGCAGACGATCCTCGGTGTTGAGGTCATCGATCATTTCCATGAGTCGGTCGTACGCCGGGCGGCCGCCGAGTTCGTAGATGACGTTGCGATCAGACCGAGTGACGATGAACGGCTGACCGATCGGACGGCACCCCTGGGACACCACCGTTCGCGCCGGAGTTGGGACCAGGGCGCCGACGGCACCGCTCGGGTACAGAGCGTCATCGAGCACGAGTCGATTGCCGCCCGGGTTTCGTGCGGCCGAGGAGAAGCCGCCACTAATGCGAAGGCGTGGGTAGCGCAGCGAAATGTCCTGCAGGAATTCGTCACCCGGGAACGAGAACGGATCGGCCAACATCACCAGAGACTGGTGATCGCTGTCGATGTCGTCAGGCAAACCGTCGAACAACCAGCCCTCGGGAGACTGGCGAGCCGTGAGGCGAACGCCGCGCACGGACTGAGAGAACGATCCGGCCCACAGTGCTATAGCCGGTGCATCCTCAACGCCGACGCCACCGGCCAGAATGGCGCTGCCTGCCGTGCCCAGCAAGAGGCCCGGCTGCAGAACGCTGTTGACGGTGCGGACGACGTCATCCAGCACACCGATGACCGGAGCGGTCACAAACACCACGACCAGTTCGGGATTCGATCCGACCTGCTCGAGTACCGCGCCCACGACCTCTCCGACCGCCGTTGTAATCACGGGATGGGTCGACAGCGCGCTTGCGAAGGCCATGGTCAGACCGGGGGGAGGAGCGTGAAGGGCACGAGATGCCAGGCACCTCGGTCGACTCGGCAGTGGGCCACGATCTGACCGTACTCCTCAAATTCGAGCTCGGCCTTTACCAACCGGTAGGTGAACTTACCGGGCTCCACGGTGAAAGGGCTGACGTTGCGAGCCATCTCTGAGTCATCGCCTCGTTTGTACGACACCTCGAAGACACCCGAGCCGGCTTCATCGGGCGGGCACCAGATGAGCGCGTACAGATGCGGATCGATCGTGACGGGAACCGGGCTCGGCGACGCCATGGAGAACATGACCCCGGTGAGGTCTATACGGGACGATGGGCCAGCGGCTTGGCGCATGTTGAACCCCTCGACGAAGAGGGCGGAAACGATCTGCACTGGCTAAGCGTACTTCGCCGACTCCTTGAGCTTCACATGATCGAGGCGAATGGTTGCCTGACCGAGCCTCTTCGCGAGCGCAATAAACCACCAACCCGGATCGATGTCGCCCTTGTTCAAGGACAGCCGAGCCGACGTAGGCGCAGCATGGTGATTGTTGTGGAGGCCTTCGCCAGCAGAGAGCCACGCGAGCCACTGCTGGTTCGTGGCCGAGTTCTGATACGGGCGGCGACCGAAGTGGTGACCTGGACCGTTCACGGCGCCCCCGATGCCCAAGTAGAACACGGCATGGACCACCGATGCAATGAGACCCGGAACGACGCCGAGCAGCGCTATGAGCGCGGTGATGCCAAGGCCGAGGCCGACAAAGGCGCGATCGAACATCAGCCGATCCCAACGATCTCGCGGCACATCTTTCGCGTACTTTTTCACGGTGTCCGCAGCGCGCGCCGCCCGTCGATACAGCGCGGCATTGGTGACCAGCACCTTGAACCAGCCGTACACCGTGGGTGTATGCGGATCCTGTTCGGTATCGGTGTGCGCGTGATGCTTTCGATGGACCGCCACCCATTCACGCGGTTTCATGCCAGTGCTTATCCAAATGACGAAACGGAACACCCACGAGATGCCTGGTCGGTACGTGAGTGCTCTATGTGTGAGACCGCGATGCAGATAGACCGTGGTGATCAGGTTGGAGACCTGAGTGACGGCGAGTCCGACAGCAATCGCTGCGACGATGCGAACCATCCCCTGAACGTAGCATCTCTGGCCTACCGACCAGTAGGTAGGCCAGTCGGCTAGGCTTTCCGGCGTGGCCAGCGATCAAATCTCGACCCGGGAATCGATCCTGCTGGCAGCGCAACGGTGTTTCGCCGACCACGGCTACGCCGCTACTTCGCTGAACGACATCGCCGCCGAAGTCGGCATCCGGCGCCCGAGCCTCCTCCATCATTTCGCCTCCAAAGAGGCTCTGTACGGTGAGGTTTTTGAGCGCAGCCTGTCTGACTGGCTCGTTCGGTTGGAGTACGCCGTATCGGGCGTTGGTGACGACGGTTGGGCCCTCGTGGAGGCCGTCTTGAACGTCAGCGCGGAATTCTTTGTGGACAATCCCGACGTGGTCCGGGTGCTGCGGCGCGAGGCCATAGACGGGGGAGTCAACCTCGGTATCGACATGGGAGGCATTCTTCGCCCGCTGTTCAACCGGGCCACGTCGTTCCTGCAGCGTGAGATGGACGCCGGCACGTTTCGGAAAATGGAGCCCGAGTACCTGCTTCTTTCCGCGTACGGCGCGTTGCTCAGCTACTTCAGCGACGCGCCGCTCATTGCCGGCCTCATCGACGGTGACCCGCTCGGCGCCGACCGGGTCGCCAGCCATATCGCTAGCCTGCGTGACCTCTACCAGGCTGCCTTGCGTCCGGGCTAAGCACCGACTGCCCGTTACGCTGCCACTGTGTCATCGTCTTCCACCACACTGTCGGAATCGGGATCGTTAAAGCTGCTCGCTGACGCCGGAGTGCCCGTAGCACCCGAACGAATCGTAACGACTGCTAGCGAGGCGGCCGAGGCTGCGACGGCCATGGGTTTCCCGGTGGTGGCAAAACTCTGTGGCGACCGTATTGCCCACAAGACCGAACGCGGTCTGGTGACGCTGAACCTGAGCACGGCCGGAGCAGTTGCCAGTGCAACGACCGATCTTTTCGCAAAGGCCGTTCCCGATGATGGCGACGTCACCGTGCTGATCGCCCCCATGATTCGGGGCAACCGCGAACTCATCGC
>JANMCE010000112.1:0-3936 GCA_031360915.1 Actinomycetes bacterium
AATACCGGTCAGGTGAACTTCACGGCGAACGGCAACAACAGCTTCGTTATCGACAACCTCATCATCACCGACGTCACCTCCGGCTCCACCACCCCTGCCCCGGCACCAGCACCAAGCCCGGCTCCTGCACCGGCGCCGGCACCCGTACCGCCAGCCGGACCGAGCCCCGCTCCAGCTCCCACCCCGTCACCTGCACCACCGCCGGATCCATCGGGACCTCAACCAATTCCCGCACCAGTACCGGCTCCCGCACCCGCGCCGACGCCTGATCCTGCAGCAGCACCCGCACCACCGCCGGGTCCCGCTCCTGCACCGGCTCCTACGCCGTCGATCTCTCGAACGGTGGTTTACGGTGACAGCCTCGTCTGGGATAACTGGTCGTGGGGTTCCACGATTGATCTTGCGGCCACGCAGCAAATCCAGTCCGGCACGGCGTCCATGGGCGTGACCTACACCGGCGCAGGCGGAGCGGCCTCGTTTCGGGTTGGCGCATCGGTCACCCCGGCCGGGGTCGGCATCACCTTCTGGGCCTACGGCTCAGCGGCAGGCAACACCATCGATGTGCGAACCATGGGCTCCGATGGCGGGGACGCTGGCGTGGCCAAGCGGATCAGCATTCCGGCTGGCCTGTGGACGCAGCTGACGGTGTCGTGGGCCGACCTCGGCAACCCGGCAACCGTCGCCCGGGTCAACATCGAGGACGGCACCAATGCACCTCAGTCCATGTTCTGGATCGATGACCTGCAGGTGACCTGACCTCCACGCCGGGCGTGACACGACGCGGAGGCACCCTGCATCACGGTATGACCACCAGCGGCGACCGAGGTAAAGAACTCGGCAAGTCCTGACGCCAGACCTGACAAGTCAGCTTCTATCCGTACGGAATATCGACAATTACCGTCCATTCCCTCGTCGCCTTCTGGAAAGAATGTTCACGAACATGCCTCTCATCCCTGGCTTTTCGCGGCCCTTGCGCTCGCTCCGCAGCGTCCGCCTCATGACGGTCGTCACGATCATCGCTGGCCTGCTCACGGTCGCCAACAACCTGCCCAACGGCGCGGTGGCAGCCGCACCCGGCTTCACCGTTTCCGGAGGTCGGATTCTCGATCCGTCCGGCGCGCCCTTCATCCCGGTGGGCATGCATGTGTCGGGTCGCCATGGTGCGAGTCCGCAAGCGTCAGTCGGCATCGCCGACACCATGAAGACGTGGGGATTCAACACGGCGCGCATCGTCACGTGTCTCGACCCGCAGTGCTTTGGTTCGAGTGGTATCGGCTACCAGGAGAACTCCGATACCGACGCTATCGTCCGCGACCTCACAGCCCGCAAAGCCGTCGCGATGATCGAGAGCTATCACATCCCGCCCGGCACCTTCCCGACCGAGGCGCAGAAGGTTGAGCTGGGCAACTGGTGGGAATCAGTGGCCACGAAGTACAAGGACAATCCGTTCGTCTGGTTCAACGTCATCAATGAGCCGGGTGAGAACGCCAACTACGGCATTGGTGTGGTGGATCCGCAGTGGCTCTCGTGGAACAGCTACCTGGCCGGCCGCATCCGGGCCACCGGCGCCACCAACCCCATCGTGGTTGACGGGTCGAATAACGGGCAAGACATTCAATACAACACCGACAACGGTGCCCTGGCCCGTCAGGACGCGTCGGCCATCCTCACCTACGGCCCACAACTGCTCGCCAGCTACACCAACATCATCTTCTCGCTCCACGTGTACGACGTATGGGGCAAGGGCACCGACGCTCAAAACCAAGCGCGCCTCAACGACTACATCGCACGCGTGAAAGCTTTCGGCGGGACACTGATCATCGGCGAGGCAGGCTTTTCCGAAAACGGACTCGAACGCACTGGCGCGCTCATCAACGCTGGCGTGAACGCCGCGTTCGTCGTGGCCACGCAACAGCGACTCGGCGTCATCACCTTTGCGATTCCCAACAGCAACAACCCGGCCACGATCCCCGACACGCAAAAGCCGTACCAATTGACGTACGGCACCATCGGGGATGCCAGCCAGATCAACTCGCCCACCGCACCCACCAACCTGTCGAAACTCGGCATCGTCGTATGGAACTACTCCAAAGCAATACAGGCCGCGGCTCCCGCCAACCTGCAGATGACGGCGCCTCCCGTTGGCGCGCCGGTGATGACCGAAGCCCTCAACGCCATACCCAGCACCATCACACCCAACGGTGGTTCGACGCTGACACTCGTTACTGGTGCAAGCGGACAAGCCCTCGGCGTGTCGGCCCCAACTACGCCGAGCTTCAACTGGAATGCGAACGGCGTGCTGGTACCCGGCAAGACCTACGCCATCTCGGTGCAAGCGAAATCGCTGGCAACACCGGATCCGATCCATGTGCAGTTCATCGGCGCAAGCAATGCCAACTGGGCGCTGAGCGACGCAACGACCAACGGCTGGGCGTGGGCCAACGTCAACAACGCCTCCGCCACCGGTTGGACCCAAACGGACTTTGTCGTCACCATCCCGGCCGGCAACACCAGCAACGTCAACTTCACGTCCAACGGCAACAACAACTTCGCCATCGACAACCTCGTCGTCACCGACGTCACGGCCACCACGCCGGTACTCGTCACAACAGTTGCAACAACAACTACCACGCTTCCCCCGAGCACGGTGAAGGGCTTCACCGTGCTCGGAGGTCAGATCCTTGATCCGGCCGGTACGCCGTTCATCCCCGTCGGTATGCACGTGTCAGGCCGTCACGGGCCGAGCCCGCAGGCGACGGTCGGCATCGCCGACACGATGAAGACCTGGGGATTCAACACGGCGCGCATCGTCACGTGTCTCGACCCGCAGTGTTTCGGGTCGAGCGGTACCGGTTACGTAGAGAACTCCGACACCGATGCCGTCGTGCGCGACCTCACGGCCCGCAAGGGGGTAGCGATGGTCGAGAGCTACCACATCCCGCCCGGCACGTTTCCCACTGAGGCGCAAAAGGTCGAGGTCGGCAACTGGTGGGAAGGCGTGGCGCTCAAGTACAAGGACAACCCCTACGTCTGGTTCAACCTCATCAATGAGCCAGGTGAGAACGCCAGCTACGGCGTCGGCGCGGTCGATCCGCGGTGGGTGTCCTGGAACTCGTACCTCGCCACCCGCATTCGCAATACGGGCGCGTTGAACCCGATCGTGGTTGATGGCTCGAACAACGGGCAGGACATTCAGTACAACACCGACAACGGTGCGCTGGCCCGCCAGGACGCGTCGGCCATCCTCACCTACGGCCCGCAGATCCTGGCGAATTTCTCGAACATCATCTTCTCGCTCCATGTGTACGACGTGTGGGGCAAGGGAACCGACGCGCAGAACCAAGCCCGACTCAACGACTACATCGCACGAGTGCGGGCATTCGGTGGGACGCTGATCATTGGCGAGGCCGGCTTCAGCGAGAACGGGCTCGAACGTACCGGCGCGCTCATCAACGCCGGCGTGAACGCGGCCTTTGTCGTGGCTGCCCCACAGAAGGTTGGCGTGATTGCGTTTGCTATCCCGAACAGCAACAACCCCGCCACTATCCCCGACACGCAAAAGCCGTACCAACTCGCGTACGGCACCATTGGCGACGCTAACCAGGTCGACGCCGCCAACCCGCCCACGAACCTGTCGAAACTGGGCAAGGCCGTGTGGAACTATTCGAAGGCGATTGCAGCCGCCGCTCCCGCGAATGGCCAGTTGACGGGCCCGATCTCCGGCACGCCCGTGTCGACCGAAGGGTTCACGGCCATTCCGTCGTCAATGGCGGGATACGGAGGGTCAACCCTGAGCCTCGTGCCCGGCGTCAGCGGGCAGGCGCTCGCTGTTGCCGGCGGCGCCCCGACACCGAGCTTCACATGGCTCACCAATGGCATCCTCACACCTGGCAAGACCTATGCCATATCGATGCAGGCGAAATCGCTGGGCACGCC
>JANMCE010000285.1:0-4949 GCA_031360915.1 Actinomycetes bacterium
CTTTCTCCACCTCGACCGCGTTCAAAATCTCGCCGCTGGTCGCGTTGCTCGTCATCCTGCCTGGCGCATTCGTCTTCGGTTTGCTGCTCCAACGGTTCGTGTTTGATCGACTCATCGGCGGAGATCCGTCCTTGCAGATCGTGGCCACGTTCGGGTTATCGATCGTGATCCAGAACGGTCTGAAGAAGAAGTACACCGCCGACACTCGCGGGTTGAAACTGGGCAAGCTGGCCACCAGGTCGATTCGCATCACCAACGGCCTCACCATCGGCGTGCTGCCGCTCATCACGTTCCTGTGCGGCGTGGGCGTACTGGTGTTACTGGCGCTGTTCCTCAGTCGAACTAAAATGGGTCGAGCGTTTCGAGCCACCTCCGATGACCCCGACACCGCACAGCTCATGGGTGTCGACAAGCGACGGGTGTATGCCACGGCCACCGGTATCACCATGCTCACCGTGGCGCTGGCCGGTGTGCTTTACGGCGCCAAGTCATCGTTCGATCCCTTCATCGGACCCGCCACGCTGATCTTCGCGTTCGAGGCCGTCATCATTGGTGGGCTCGGCTCGTTGTGGGGCACGCTCGCCGGCGGCATCGCCCTAGGCGTCGCGCAGGCGATCGGGTTGAAGATCAACGCCGGTTACGGCGAACTGGCCGGCCACGCGCTGTTCCTCGGCGTGCTCGCTACTCGACCCCGTGGCATGTTCGGAAAGTTGGATAACCGCTGATGGCCACGTCGTCGAAGGTCATTCGTTCCACCAACGCCAGCCGCGTCTTTGCCGTTGTCGCGTTGCTCGTCGTTGTCGTGTTGGCAACCGTGCCGAAGTGGGCCGACGTGTCCACTGTACGGAAACTGGTTGATCTGTTGATCCTTATTGCACTGGCGCAGATGTGGAACCTGCTGGCCGGTTTCGCCGGTGTGGTGTCGGTCGGTCAACAGGCCTTTGTCGGCATTGGCGCGTACGGCATGGTGGTGTTCGTCAACAACCTCGGCTTCGGTCTCTACACCTCGATTTTGATCTCCGCCGTGGTGGCTGCGCTCATCTCGATCCCGATGGGTCTGATCGCGTTCCGGTTGCGAGGTTCCTACTTCGCCATCGGCAGTTGGGTGCTGGCCGAAGTCGTGCGACTGGCTGCGAAGGCCAACAACTCGGTCGGCGGTGGCAGCGGTGCCAGCATCAAAGTGGCGGGCTATTCAGCCGCCAGTCGCAGTCAGAACGTTTACTGGATTGCGTTGATCGTCGGCATCGGTGCCGTCGCCCTCACCTACGCATTGCTGCGATCCGGGCTAGGTCTGCAGCTGCAGGCCATCCGGGATAACGAGGGTGGTGCTCGTGGCCTCGGTGCCAACGTGTATCGCACCCGATTTGTGCTGTGGGTTGTTGTTGCGTTCTGGACGGCGCTGGCTGGCGCCACGTTCTACACGAAGAGCCTTCGGGTGCAGCCCGACCAGTCGTTCAGCGTCGTGTCATGGACGGCGCCCATCATCTTCATGGTCGTCATCGGCGGTATCGGTTCGATCGAAGGACCAATCATCGGTGCCATTGCCTACTGGTTCTTCCGAGAGCGTTTCGGCAACTCCCCCGAGTACTACGCCATGGGCCTCGGCCTGCTGGCCGTCGGTGTTGCGCTCTTCCTGCAAAGGGGCGTGTGGGGCATTATTCGACGCCGCTTCGATCTCCAGCTGTTCCCCGTTCGTCGCCGACTCTCGGTCACTACAGAAGAGAAGGTTCCGGCATGACCGATGCCTACATTGTCGACGCAGTTCGTACCCCGATTGGCCGTCACGGCGGCGCGCTCGCCGGCGTGCGTCCCGACGATCTTGCCGCCCATGCATTGCGGTCGTTGATGGCGCGAAATGCCTCGGCTGATCCGGCGTTGGTGGAGGAGGTCTACTTCGGCGCAACCAATGGTGCGGGTGAGGACAACCGCAACGTGGCTCGTATGGCCACGCTACTGGCCGGCCTGCCGATTTCGATTCCCGGGGCCACCGTCAACCGACTCTGTGGGTCGGGTATGGAAGCTGTCATCTCCGCTGCTCGCACCGTCATGACCGGTGACGCCGATGTGTGCATCGCCGGTGGCGTGGAGTCGATGACGCGGGCGCCGTGGGTCGTGTTGAAACCTGCCAAGGGCTACAGCACCACCACCGAGACGATGTGGAACACCTCGCTCGGTTGGCGCATGACCAATCCGCTCATGCCCGCCGAATGGGCCGTGTCGCTGGGTGAAGGCACCGAGCAGCTGGCCGACAAGTACTCCGTGTCGCGTGACGCGCAAGACGCGTTCGCGGCCGCGTCGCACCAGAAGGCTCACGCGGCTTGGGAGGCTGGACACTTCGATGCAGAGTCGATTCCTTACCCCGACCTGGCCTTGATTCGGGATGAGTGCATCCGCCCCGATTCGTCGGTCGAGTCGCTGGCCAAGTTAAAGCCGAGCTTCCGCAAGACCGGCACCATCACACCGGGCAACGCGTCACCGCTCAACGACGGTTCCGCCGCATTGCTCATCATGAGCGAAGAAGGCCTGCGCCGTACCGGCGCCACTCCCCTGGCCCGCATCGCCGGGCGGGGCACGTCGGGGGTTGAGCCGCAGTTCTTCGGCATCGGTCCCGTGACGGCATCTCGCCTCGCGCTCAAGCGTTCAGGTATCGGCTTTGGTGACCTATCGGCGGTTGAGCTCAACGAGGCGTTTGCGGCACAGAGCCTGGCCTGCCTTGGCGAGATGCCCGAGCTTGACCCCACCATCGTGAACCAACAGGGCGGCGCCATCGCCATCGGCCATCCCCTCGGCGCTTCGGGTGCCCGCATCATGACCACCCTGGTGCACCACCTCGCCCGCACGGGCGGCCGCTACGGCCTCGCCACCATGTGCATCGGTGTCGGCCAGGGCATCGCCTGCGTTCTGGAGCGCATGTAGCTCACGCCGTTTCCGGCCCGTGAGATTTCACCCGGTGAAATCTCACGTGACTGGCTGTCGCTGTTAGTCGGACAGCATTGTGCGATTGGTGAGTTCTTCGGACATTTTCCAGAGTCGTTCGGCGTCGTCCGCGTTGCGGGCGCGTTTGCTCGGTGTCTCGACAACGGCGGGACCCTGCACGATGAACCTCGGGCCGTAGAACTGGCCGCCGACCGCAGACGGATCAGTTGCTGCCCGCAGGGCCGGTTCGGCCCCACGTGATGCTGACTGCGCGAGGAAGGGCACGACCTTCATGGCGTAGTTCGAGATGCCTTTGCCTTCAGTACCGAGGTCGGTGTTGGAGGCACCGGGGTGCGCGGTCAGCGCGATTGTGCTGGCACCCCTTTCCTGCAGCCGACGGTGCAGCTCAGCCGTGAACAAAAGGTTCGCCAGCTTGCTTTGGAAGTACGGCGGCCATCGGTCGTACTTCGTGTGCATGAGGTCGTCGAAGTTCATCTTTCCCATGCGATGACCCATGCTGGCCATCGTGACCACGCGGGAACCCGGCGTTGCCAGCAACGTCGGAAGAAGTTCAGCAGTGAGCGCGAAGTGACCGAGGTGATTCACGCCAAACTGCATTTCAAAACCATCGGCTGTCTTCGCTTGGTCAATCGCCATAAGCCCCGCGTTGTTTATCAGGAGATCGAGTGACTTGCCCGACCTACGGAACTCGCTGGCGGCCGCGACAACGGACGAGAGATCGGCCAAGTCAAGGCGCAACACGGACACGTTGCCTTGCGCACCGGTCTTGCGAATGTCGTCGGCCGCACGGTTGGCCTTGTCGATGTTACGACAGGCGAGCACGACTGCCGATCCGGCGAGGGCTAAGCTTTTAGCAATCTCTAGGCCGATGCCCGAGTTCGCCCCGGTAACGAGTGCTACCTTGCCGTGCAGGGCGGGCATTTGTGCGGTGGACCAGGAAGCTGTCATCAGAAAGCCCTCTCGATAAGTCAACGCTCGCGCCGAATCAGATCGAACACCAGCCACGAAAGCTCGCCGTCGAAGATTCACCTTCCAACGTGGACTGTTTCGCCCCCCAACTTGGCCTTTACGCCCGCTGCGGAAGGCGAGGGTGACAAGTTGGATGGTGAAGAGGGTCAGGTTGGAGGGTGATGGTCGTCAGAACGATGTGGTCTTCACGAGTTCGCCGTTGCGATCCCAGGTTTCCCAGGTACCGACCTGCGCGCCGTTCTTGAAATGACCGGTCCGCATGAGCGAGCCATCATTGCGAAACCACTGCCACCCACCGTGCATTTCGCCACCGCGCATGACGCCCTTTGACTGGACGAACCCGTTGGCGTAGAACCGGCGAACCTGGCCGGTCTCGACCGGCGCGTGCTCACAGTCAAGTCGCGTCGCCAACATCTTTCTCAGGAGTGTCAGCGGTAAGGGTGCGTCGATCCGAAACCGCAGCGTGCCCTTGTTTTGATCGTAGGAACGCAGCGCTTCGGCATGCACGATGAGCACCTCGCCCGCGTAGGGGAAGTACGAACAGTGCTGCTTGAATCCAGCGATGCCCGCGACCGCTGTGCCATCGACTTTGAATGTCGGCATGCCATAGCCGATCGACTCCTGCGCTCCCGGCAGTATTCGCTGAATCGATGACCGAACTGCAAGCAACGTTGTCCGCTGCGGCAGGGGCTGTTCGTCGCAGTAAACGCCAACATCGTTCACACCACGACCATATCGGACCTATGCCCGCTGGGGGACCGGCACGCGTGGGCCTTGCGTGAGCCGGGTGGAGAGGTTGTGTCCCTGGGTAGCGTGGGCGGTATGACTCCGACACTTGATGTGCGACGTGCCGATGATCGGTTCAAGACCAAGATCGGTTGGCTCGATTCCAAACACTCGTTCAGCTTTGGTTCGCATCGCGACCCGACCAACACCGGCCACGGTCTGCTACTGGTGAACAACGACGACATCGTGGCGGCCGGGTCGGGCTTCGATACCCATCCCCATCAGGACATGGAAATCATCACTTGGGTGCTCGACGG
>JANMCE010000305.1:0-7829 GCA_031360915.1 Actinomycetes bacterium
GACCACAGGATCTGGTTGGTTGCATCGCCAACGAGACCGATCTGAGCGGCCGCGACATCGGCCCGATCAAGATCGCCGAGCGGTTCTCCATCGTAGGTGTGCCGAGCGAATCGGCCGACCTTGTGATTGAAGCGATCAAGCACACCACCCTCAAGGGGAAACGAGCCAAAGCTCGGCGCTATTCTGAGTAGCGTCCCCTAGGAGCGGCCCTGTGAAATTCCATCTCGCCATAAACCTCGAACGCATGGATCCATCCGACGATATGGCCGAAATCCAGCGCCACACGCTTGAGATGGTGCAGATGGCCGAGGAAGCTGGCTTCGAGATCGCCTGGGCGGCCGAACATAACGCCATCGAAATGACGATTGCGCCAAATCCGTTCCAGCTGCTCGCTTGGTGGGCCGCCCACACCACTCGCATCCGCCTCGGTACCGCGGTAGCCGTCGCCGCCTACTGGCACCCTATTCGGCTGGCGGGTGAGGCAGCTTTGCTCGACCTGCTGTCGAATGGTCGGCTTGAACTGGGCATCGGCCGAGGCGCCTACCAGCGTGAATACGATCGTATGGCACCCGGTCTTACGTCGGCCAGCGCGTCGGCCGCGCTTCGCGAAATCCTGCCGGCCGTACGCGGACTATGGACTGGCGATTATGCCCACGGGGGTGACCGATGGTCGTTTCCCACGTCTACCGCGTGTCCGAAACCGCTGCAATCACCTCCCCCGATCTGGATCGCCGCTCGTGACCCCGACACCTACGACTGGGCGGTGGCCAACGGTTGTGACCTCATGTGTTGGCCGTTGACTCGCCCGTTCAGCGAACTGCTCTCCTATGTCGGCCGACTTGACGACTCTCTGGCCAAGGCTCCGCACGGAACCCCTCGTCCCCGCATGACCGCCATGCGTTATGCCGCGGTGTTCGACAACGAGCACGATGGTGATCGTTTCATCCGCTCCGTGCAGCGCCAGAGCGGCCAGTTCGAGAATCTGTTCAAGCAAATCGGCACCGTGGACAACGGCTTTGCCGAGTCGGTCGATCTTGAAGCCCTGTCGCATCGGGACGAGTACCAGCCCGACATGCTGCGCCAGAATCTCATGTTCGGCACGCCCGATGAAGTCATCGCCAAGCTCCGCGCCTACGACGAACTCGGTGTCGATTTCCTTTACTGCGCCAGCTACGGTGCGCCGATCGCCGAACAGAAGAAGTCACTGAAGATTTTCATCAATGAGGTCATGCCCGCATTCGCCGGAGCTTCGGCATGACCGCGGAGGTCCGTAAGTACGTCCGCTACATCGAAGACATCCACATCGATGGCAAGCCGGGTGGCCCGGTCCGCATGGTGGCCGCCGCAGCCGTCATGACCAATCCGTGGGCCGGACGCGGCTTTGTGGAAGACCTCCGGCCCGACATCTTGGCCATCGCCCCCTCGCTCGGGCAGACGCTGGTTGACGCCATCTTGGAGATGTGCGGCGGGAGCGACAAGGTGGAGGCGTACGGCAAGGCCGCAGTCGTGGGAACCAGTGGCGAGACCGAGCATGCCTCCGCGCTCATTCACACCCTGCGTTTCGGCAATGTCTTTCGTGAGGCGGTCGGTGGCACGTCGTATCTAAGCTTCACCAACTTCCGAGGTGGCCCCGGCTGCATCGTGAGCGTTCCCATGATGCACAAGCTCGATGAGGGCCTGCGGTCCCATTATCTCACCCTGAATTTCACCATCCCCGACGCCCCCGGACCCGACGAGTTGGTGGTGGCACTTGGTGCCGCAACGGGCGGACGGCTGCATGCTCGCCTCGGCAACCGCTACATGGACATGGAAGAGATGGCTGCCGAAAAGGTGGCCGCCGAAAAGGAGTGACCGACGCGCCGTCCATCGTGCTGATCCACGGCGTGGGCCTCGATCACACGATGTGGGATCGGGTTCTGCCTGTGCTCGGTGATCGACGTGTCGTCACCTACGACCTGCTCGGCCACGGCTCCAGCGCTCCGCTGCCGTCCGGCAGTGACCTGTCGACCCTCGTTCACCAACTGCAGTCGGTCTGTGATGCCGAGCCATCTCCCATCGACATCGTCGGCTTCTCTCTCGGCGCGCTCATCGCCCAGGGCTTCGCCCTGTCATCCCCCGAGCGAGTGCGACGGCTGATACTGGTCAGTGGAGTGTTCGACCGGTCAACCGACGAACGCTCGGCCATCCTCGAACGCGTGGCCGACGTCCGGGAAGGCGGTTACTTGAACAATGTGGCCACCGCCATCGACCGGTGGTTCACACCCGAGTTCGCGGCCGCGCACCCCGACGTGCTCGCCGAAGTCACCGAACGCATGATGAGCAACGATGTGGCCTCATACGTCAACGCGTATGAGATCTTCGCGACCGCCGACGAAGAGCTGGCCGCTCAGGTACATCGCATCACCTGTCCGACGCTCGTTGTAACGGGTGAGCACGATCCTCGATCGACGGCCGCCATGAGCCAAGCGTTAGCCACTACCGTCGCCAACGGACGAGCCGTTGTGCTCCCCGGTGCCCGCCATCTCACGCCCCTCGAAGTGCCCGAAGCTCTCGCCCGCCTGATCACCACGTTCGTGGAGGAACCCGATGCCTGATCTGCAGATGTACATCGATGGCACCTGGGTGGATGCATCCGACGGGGGCCGACTCGATAGCCGCAACCCCGCCACTGGTCGGGTGTGGGCGACATTCCCCAACGCGACCGCGGTCGATGTCGACCGGGCAGTGCGGGCCGCGCACCGGGCGATGTACGAGGGCCCCTGGTCGAAGATGAACGCCACCCAGCGGGGCAAGACTCTGCGGCGACTGGGGGATTTGCTGGGGGCTCAGGCCGAGCGCATCGGCGCCGTCGAAACCACCGACACCGGCAAACTCTTTCGGGAGACCAAGGCCATCACCGGTTACATCGCCGAGTACTTCCACTACTTCGCCGGCGCCGCCGACAAGCTGCAAGGCGCCACCTTTCCCGTCGACAAGGTCGATCTGATGGCCTTCACCCTGCGGGAACCCATTGGCGTGGTGGCCGGCATCATTCCGTGGAACAACCAGCTCTTCTTGTCGGCCGTGAAAGTCGGCCCGGCCCTGGCGACGGGCAACGCGATTGTGCTCAAAGCGTCGGAACACGGCCCTGCGGCCCTGCTGGAGTTCGCCCGACTCTGTGACGAGGCCGGCATTCCACCCGGCGTCGTGAACGTCATGACGGGTCTTGGCGATCCGTGCGGCACGGCGTTGACGACGCACCCGTTGGTTGCCCGTATCGCCTTTACCGGAGGCACGGCGGCGGCCCGGCACATCATCCGCAATTCGGCGGAGAACCTTGCGGTGGTCACGCTGGAGTTGGGCGGCAAGTCACCGATCATCGTGTTCGACGACGCCGACGTCGAGAACGCGGTGAACAGCATAGTGGCGGCAAACTTCGGGGCCACCGGTCAAAGTTGCGTGGCCGGCACCCGCGTCTATGTGCATCGCCATTTGTTTGACGAGGTGTCGTCGCGGGTGGCAGACCGGGCCCGCACCATCGTGATTGGTGACCCGCTGGCGGCCGCTACCGAGATCGGTCCGCTCGCCACCGTTGGCCAACGTGATCGCATCGAATCGGCTCTGTCGACCTCGGTGAACGAAGGCGCCACCGTGATGACCGGCGGACGACGGCCCGACGGTTTCGGCGACGGCTGGTTTTACGAGCCGACCATCCTGCATTGTGCATCCAACGACATCACCGCGGCGCGCCAGGAGCTGTTCGGGCCCGTCATGTGCGCGTTCGATTTCACCGACGAGGCCGCCGTCATCGCCGCCGCCAACGACAGTGTCTACAGCTACGCGTCCGGTGTGTTTACCCGCGACGTCGGCCGGGCCATGCGGGTCACCCAGCAGCTTCGGGCCGGCATTGTGTACGTGAACACCTATCGGGTGGTGTCCCCCATGGTTCCTTTCGGCGGCAATGGCGAGACCGGTTACGGACGCGAGTCCGGCAGTGAGTCTCTGCTCGACTACACCCGCACCAAAACCGTCTGGCTGAACACCTCCACCGAGCCAATGGCCGACCCGTTCGTCATGCGTTAGCTCGTCGTCGACACGTCTGCATCTCATATGAACAAGCTGTCCGACAGGGCTCGCGCGTTGGAAGAGAGTGTCGCGCTTGAGATCCGCACATAGAGACGGTCGGCCGTAAGCTCGTTCGATGGCCGCCGGCGACTGGACACCCGAGCCGTTCGAGGCCGACGACGGATCTATCCCGTTCGAACGATTCGTGAACGATTTGTCGAACTTCAAGGTCGATGCGTTGACCGTCGCGATCGATCGCATCCTGACCGTGCAGGGAATTGACCTCGTTCGCACCGAGTGGCTGAAAGCGCTCGGGGACGGCCTGCACGAGTTCCGGATCCGGCACACGGCCGCAGAAGTCGCTCGGCTCTTTGGCGGCGACGATGTCGCACCGCCCGCCGGGCCGACGGAGAAGGTGTTGCTTCGAGTCTTCGTGCACTTCCACGGCCAGAAGATCATCCTGCTACTCGGCGGCTACGACAAGGGCGACGACCCAAAGGAACGCCGCCAACAACGCGAGATCCAGTCGGCCCGCCGCCTTCTGACCCAATTTCGGCAGCGGCAACGCCGATCAGCCCGCTGACCCAGTATGTTAGATTACCCATACTGATCGAGGAAGTGAACATGCCAAAGACCTACGACGAAATTGTGCAGGCCCGTCGGGCCACCATGCCGCCTGAGTCCGACGCCGTGCGGTCCGTCTTTGCGCAGTCCTACGACCTTGCCTTGTCCCTCATCCAGCTCCGTGAGAGACACGGTCTCACGCAGATTCAACTCGCCGAACGCTGCGGAGTAAACCAGGCCGACATCAGTCGGATCGAACGAGGTTCGACCAGCCCGACAGCTCGCACGCTCCAACGCATCGCCGAAGCCCTCGATGCCGACGTCCGACTGGTCGAGCGCGCCGCTTCGTAATCGCGTTGGGTCGCTTGCCATGCATATAAAAGCGGCGACCGCTGTCATCGGGGCAGACCTACTCCGTAAGTCGCGCGAGCAGACCAGCGGGTGTCATCACCTCGACGCCATGTCTCGCGCACCGATTCGTCAGCGACCCGTCGTTCGTCACGACGGGGATGCGCTCGCGTCGTGCCGTCAACAGGATCAAGGCATCTTCGTTGTGCCGGGGATTGCCGACGGTCACAGCATCAAAAATAACATCCTCCTCCGGCGTCGAGAATGCCGCCATGTCCAGCCGAGACACGTCGAGCACAATGCCACTCGTGTACGTCATAGAGACCGTCAGACGAAGAAGCGCTGTCCGCTTCGGGTCCGGTGTCTTGCCAACTTCGTCCATCTGAACGTGAGTCACAACGAGATCGAGAGCGCCGGCTTCAACCGCAGACCCAACGAGGACGCGCACATGATCGTCCAGGGCAAGGGCGTCGAAAGCATTCGAGTCGAGCATCACTCGCAGCGGAGCAGTATTCACACGGGAACCGTACAACGCGCATACCGGCACCGAGCGGGAGTTCGGAGCGGAAGTCCCGGGCTACACCTTGAACGCACCGGCCGGGATCTGTTCCGGTCGCCACCTGACGCGATCGCGACCACACCCGCAGCCACCAGCCTGGCCGCTGCCCAACGCCGCACGCCCCACGCCCGACCGAACACGACCATGGGTTCAAGCAGTGACCAGCAGCTTGGAGCCACGAGCGGGCTTGCCGCGCGGAAGCCGCAGCCCGTGCCTACAGTCGCCTTCAACAAACCTTGTTGATTGCCTCGGTTCTGTCATCCGCGATTGTTGAAACTGTTCCAGTTCCAAAATCAGGCCGCAGTCAATCGGAATGCCGCAACGAGAACCCTCGGTGGGGCCGACGAGCAGGAGGGTCATATCGCATTCGTAGGTAAGTCCAAGAGGGTCGACCAGAAGTTCGAGACTCCGGAGGAGATGTACCTTCGCGGGGCACTGCCCCGCACAGCAGAAGCTGCCAGCTCGCTCTGGACCCATCAGGGCGACGTGCTTCGGGCGTACGCCGAGAAGTACCACGACGCGTCTGATCTTGCGCTCGAACTCCCAACCGGCACCGGCAAGACGCTGCCCGCCCTGCTGATCGGTGAATGGGTCCGGCGGTCGACGGTGGCGAAGCGATCGCCATCACGACCTATAACTCAATCTTCAACACCAGCCCGAAGCTGCCCGTGCCGCGCCTCAACCTGCTCGACGATGCGCATGCTGGAGAGCAGTTCGTCGGCGAGCAGTACGGCATCACGATCGGTCGCTACGAGGCCGAGGCGGTATACCTGGCAGTTCTTGATGCGCTCCAGCCGTTTCTTTCCGGCCTTCAAGTCCAGCGACTGAAGGGGCAGCCTGACCCAGGAGCACACCACCAGGTTCGTCTAGTTATGCCTGCCGTGGAGCCTGCTGCACTGCAGAAACTCGACACCGTGCTGTCCCGGCTCGCCAAACCGCATGAATTTCAGTTTGCAATGATCCGATCAGGATTGGCTGCGTGTTGCGTCTACCCGTCGTACGGCGGCATCCAGATCCGGCCAATGATTCCGCCAACCTACGAGAACCCGGTGTTCTCCGAAGCCAAACACCGTGTCTACATCTCGGCGACGCTCGGGGCTGCCGGTGAACTCGAGCGGGCGTTCGGCCGCGCGGCGATCAAGCGAATGCCGCTGCCGACCAAGACGCCGCCGCGCTCCGGGCGTCGACTTTTTATATTCCCCAATTTAGTCAAGGGCGGTGACGCCATCGGTCTCGCAAAGAGTGTTGTTGGAATCACGAACAAAGCCCTAGTGCTGAGCCAGGCCTCGTCGGAGAAGACCGAACAGACCGCCCGAGCACTGGCCAGCGAGGGCGTTCCTATCCTCGGAGGCAGGCCGTCGAGAGTGGACTTGCGACGTTCGCCAACGCAGCGACGGGCGTCATGGGACTCGCCAATCGCTATGACGGCATCGACCTACCGGGCATTGCCTGCCGAATCGTGGTGCTCGACGGCAAGCCAGATCTCTTCAGCCTGCAGGAGAAGTTCCTCAGTGAGCGAGCTCAGGCAAGCGCCGCGCTCTCCGAGCGTCTTCGGACCCGAATCGTGCAGGGCGCTGGTCGTTGTACTCGCGGCCCGAACGACTACGCAGTGGTTCTGGTCTTAGGGTCAGACATCACGCGCTACTTCTCGCGAGCTGAAAACAAGTCTGCGCTTGAACCTGAGCTGCAAGCCGAGGTGCAGTTCGGCTGGGAGAACAGCAAGGGACAAGAGGCATCCGCCATACTCGACAACGTTCGCACCTTCCTCGACCACGGCGCTGACTGGCGCGAAGGTGGCGAGCCGCTCGTTGTCGAGTTTCGCGAAGATGCAGAGAAGACAGAACCACCGGGCGCTGTGGCGTTGGGCGAATCAGCAGGGCTCGAGGTTCAAGCGTGGCAGCCGGCGTTTACTGAGGATTGGATCGCGGCCAGCCAACAGCTCGAAAACGCCGCCCGTGTCGTTGGGAAGGGGGCCGACGCGACTCGCGGGTACCGAGGCCTCCTTCTGTATATTGCCGGTGTTTGGCTCCACTTTGCTGCCGAGGATGAAACGCATAGAGCGCACGCGCGTCAGCTGATCCGAGACGTGTTCGGGCCTCAACCAGGCGAGCTCCAGCCCGTACGAGCAAGCGCTGACAGTGCTTGGGACTTTCCTCGGTGCCACTGCAATGAAACCGCCCGGCCAGGGACGCTGCGACTCGGCCTGGTGCTGGGGCAACGCCACTTGGCTGACGATCGAGGCGAAATCCGAGGAGTACGCCGATGGTCTTCTGCCCCTGAAAGACATCCGGCAAGCCAACACCCAACTCGATCA
>JANMCE010000308.1:0-4246 GCA_031360915.1 Actinomycetes bacterium
GCCGTCGCCGAGTGAGGCGATGCAATTGTGGGTGCCCCAGCCGACGTGCTGGCCACCGACGAGCGCTCGAACCCCGAGCGTTTGGAACAGGTCTTCCACCGTCTCTTCCACATTCGGCGTGGCGTACACCAGGTGGTCGAGACGGTGATCACCCATGGATCAAGAAGCCTCTTCGAGCGCACGCCGAACGAGCACCTTGGCCAGGTGGGTGCGGTAGGCAACGCTGGCATTGAGGTCGGCCTGCGGCTCGGCCTCTTGTACGGCGAGGTCAGCAGCGTCGGCCGGAGAGGCTCCGCCCGCAGCCGCAGCAGACGACGCGGCCGCGTAGATGGGTGTGGAGCCCATGTTGACCAGGCCGACACCGGCGGCGCCGTTGTGCTTGTACGCAGCGACACCCACGATGGCCCAGTCCTGAGCACGCCGGTTGAACTTCTGGAACGACCAGGTGCCGCCGGTGAGGTTCGGGAACTGAATCTCCACCAGTATCTCGTCGGCCGCAAGAGCGGACTCGAGGAAGCCTCGATAGAACTCACGCGCCGGAATGGTGCGCTTGCCGCTCGGACCCTGCACGACCAACTGCGCGTTCATGGCGACCGCGACAGCGGGAAGATCGGACGCGGCGTCGGCGTGGGCGAGTGAACCGCCGATGGTGCCACGATGGCGCACCTGCGGATCGCCGACGTGCCCGGCAGCGTGGGCCAGCAATGGGTTGGCGGTAGCGAGCAGCGAGGAGTGCTGCACGTCGTGGTGACGGGTGAGGGCACCAACGGCGATGTGATCACCGGCGTCACGGATGTATGACAGGTCCTTAATGCGACCGAGGTCGATCAGCATCGCTGGTGCCGCGAGACGCAGCTTCATGAGCGGCAGCAACGAATGGCCACCGGCCAGGAACTTGGCTTCGTCGCCGTGTTGGGCGATGAGGCTGACGGCTTCTTCGGCGGAACCGGCCCGGGCGTAGTCGAAGAGGGCGGGGATCACTTGGAAGCTCCTTCGGCGCAGTGGAGGACGGCCTTCACGATGTTGTGGTAGCCGGTGCAACGGCAGAGGTTGCCTTCGAGAGCTTGACGCACTTCGGTCTCGGTCGGGTGGGGGTTCTCGTTCAGAATGCCGACCGCAGCCATCACCATGCCGGGCGTGCAATAGCCGCACTGCAGGCCGTGGCATTGCCGGAACGATTCCTGCATCGGGTGCAGCGTGCCGTCACTGGCGGCCATGCCCTCGATGGTCTTGATATCGGAGCCGTCCGCCTGCACCGCGAGCACCGTGCAACTCTTGACGCTCTCACCGTCCATATGGATGGTGCAGGCGCCACATGAGCTGGTGTCGCAGCCGATGTTGGTGCCGGTAAGGCCACACTGTTCGCGGATGTAGTGCACCAAGAGGGTGCGTGGTTCGACATCAGCCGAATGGGCGGTGCCGTTGACCGTAACGTTGATCTGCATGCGAAGTCCCCCGTGAGATGAGCTTCCGGTTTCTTATCACGTCGGCGCTATCCCACGCTGATCACGCCTCAGCCGATGCTGGCGAGGAGCGCTCGGGCCTGGCGGGCAATGACGTCGTCGATCATCTGTCCTTCGAACGCGATGGTGGCGCCATTGGCCCGGTTGAAGGCGGCAAGCAGGCGATGGGCCCGGTCTATCTCGGTGGCCGACGGCTCAAATGCCGTATTGGCAAGCGGCACCTGGTTCGGGTGGATGCAGAGCTTGCCGGTGTATCCGAGCGAGCGGGCGAAGGTTGCTTCCTCGGTGAAACGGACGTCATTGCCGAAGTCGCCGGTGATCATGTCGAGCGCAGGCACGCCAGCCAAACGGGCTGCCATACCGACATGCGAGCGGGCGTAGAGCACCTCCATATTGTCGGCCGTGCGCACCCCACCGAGGTCGGCAATATAATCCTCCGCACCGAAGTAGCAGGCGATGACGGACGCCCCCAGAATCTGTCGAGCATTCACCACGCCCCGTACCGTTTCGAGCCCGGCCACGATCGGGAAGCCGAACTCGCGGTCGGTCTCCCACTTCGGCACCACGACACCGGCAAGACCGTCGGGCAGTGAGGCAATGTCGCCCTCGAACCATTCGGTTGTGGGCGGGTTGATGCGGATGCAAACCGGCATGACACTCATGAGATGGAGCGCCGATTCTCGCGCCGTCGCTCGCGACGCGATCTTGTCGGCGGGGGGTACGGCATCTTCGAGATCGATGACGACAACATCAGGATGGGTGCGTGGCGTTTTGGCCGCCAGGTCGGGCCGGTTTCCGGGAACGAACAGCATGCTTCGCCAACGCATCAGGGCCTCCGGTGCATGAGCGCCGATCGACGGCATTGCGCGACGAGTTCGCCTCGTTGATTGAAGGCTCGGTGTTCAAACGTGACGACTCCCTGGGCTGGTCGGGACGCCGAGGCTCGCGCTGCGACCACTTCGGTTTGCGCTCGGATCGAGTCGCCGGGAATGACGGGCAGCGGAAAGCGGATGTCCTCGAAGCCGAGGTTGGCAACGGTGGTGCCGAGCGTCGTTTCGTAGACGCTCAGACCGATCAACAGCGACAGTGTGAACATGCTGTTCACGACGCGGGTGCCGAACTGGGTTTGCTCGGCGAAGGACTCATCGAGATGGAGCGGCTGAGGGTTCATGGTCATGGTGGAAAATAGTGTGTTGTCCGATTCGGTGATCGTGCGGGTGACGACATGGTCGATGAGGAGCCCGGGCATCAGTTCCTCGAACCATCGGCCGCTGACTGGCCGGTCGCCGGTCATGCCGGCAGTCCGAGCGAGCGGGCCAGCACGAGGCGCTGGATTTCGCTGGTGCCTTCGCCGATTTCGAGGATCTTGGCATCACGGTAGAAACGGGCGATGGGGGAGTCCTCAATGAAGCTGGCTCCGCCGAACACTTGCGCAGCGACGCGGGTGGCGGTGACGGCGGCTTCGGTTGCGTAGAGCTTTGCCATGGCTGCAGCTTGCCCGATAGGGCGGCCCGTGTCTTTTAGCCAGGCCGCCTTGTACACCAGGTTGTGCGAGTTTTCTACCGAAACGGCCAGGTCAGCCAGTGCAAACGAGATCGCCTGGAAGCGGCCGATGGGGCCACCGAATGCGTTGCGTTGCTTGGCATAGTCGAGTGCCATGTCGAGGCACGCGCGGGCGCTGCCGAGGGCAAGGGCAGCGATAGCGATGCGTCCGTCATCGAGAATGGCGAGAAAATTGTTGAAGCCGCGGCCTGCCTTCCCGAGCAGGTGGTGCTCGGGTAGCCGGCAGTCGTCGAACACGAGGCCGTGGGTGTCGCTGCTATGCCAGCCAAGCTTGCGGTAGGCCGGCTCCACGATCAGCCCGGGTGTTCCCGCCGGAATGAGGAACGAAGAAATCCCCTCGTCCGTGCGAGCCGTGGCCGTGATAACCGATGTGATCGACGTGCCCGAGTTGGTGATGAACGCCTTTGACCCGTTGATGACCCACTGGCCGTTCTCCAACACGGCCCGCGTCTTGGTGGCCCCGGCGTCGCTGCCGCCATCGGCTTCGGTTAAACCGAATGCGCCGAGCGCGCGACCCGAGATGAGGTCGGGCAACCACGTCGTCTTTTGCTCATCGTTCCCGAAGCGGTAGATCGGGTTGGCACCCAAACCGACACCGGCCGACAGTGTGATGCCGATGCCCTGATCGACGCGGCCGAGCTCTTCAATCGCAACGCACAGTGACGCGAAATCGCCACCCGAACCGCCCCACTGCTCGGGGAAGATCAGGCCGAACAGACCGAGGTCGCCCATGTCATGTACGAGTTCGACGGGGCAGTAGTGATCGAGATCCCACTGGGCCGCATGGGGAGCGACGCGGCTCTCGGCGAAGTCGCGCACGACCTTGCGGAAGATCTCGTGGTCTTCGGAAAGCTCGAAATTGGTCATTGGGGAGAGTCCTCCTCTTGGGTGATGGGGTGAGGCCCCAGCAGTATTAATGGCTCGCTCATGCGCAATTGCTGTCCGGCCGCGGCGAGCACGCGGAGCACCACGCCTGCGGCGGGGGCAGTGACGGTGTGTTCCATCTTCATGGCTTCGACGACGGCCAGGGCCTGTCCCTGAGTGACCTGTTCGCCAACTGCGACATGCACGGCCAGAAGCATCCCCGGCATCGGGCTGAGGATCGGCCCAACGGTGGCCTCGGACGCCGCCCGGGTTTGCCGTGCCGCGAGAACAACTCGGATCGGCCAGCTCGCTCCGACCGCACCAAGCCAGAGCGTGGTGCGGTCCTCGGCGAGATC
>JANMCE010000321.1:0-12338 GCA_031360915.1 Actinomycetes bacterium
CATCCATTCCGACTGCAAACCACGGGTCGGGTGCCAATAGTCTGCCCCGCTTCTCGTGGTGACAAAGTACGGCGTACCCAGATGGCCCGACCGGATCAGCTCACGCACGGCATACCGTGGCGGCTCCCACCGCGACTCGAAACACACAGCATGGCACACCCCAGCGGCTTCGGCAGCGGCCAACATCTCGCCCGTCTGCGCCGAGTTCAGCCCTACCGGCTTCTCCACCAGAACATGCTTGCCCGCAGCAATGGCGGCCAGCGTTTGCTCGTAATGCAGGTCAACAGGCGTACAGATCGAGATGATGTCGAGGTCGTCCCGCTCGACGAATGCCCGCCAATCGGTGCTGACATCGTCGATGCCAAGCTTCTCGCCGGCAGCTTGCACCCGCTCCGGCCGACGCGAACACAACGCGGCAACCTCGAAGTCGGGCACCATCCGAAATGCGGGGGTCTGCACCACCGAACCCCAGCCCACGCCGATGAGGCCGACACGCAATGGTCCCCTGATTTCGCTCATGACTGCGATCTTGACACATTCGTCAACTCGACCTCGACCCAGCCGCCCCCCGGATGTGCCCCTCACTCACGGGTGCACCATGATGGCCGCTCTATGCATCCTTCTGACCAACAAACGGGAACGGTGACGACGCTGCCCTTCGTCAGCAGCACGCTCGGTATGCGCCAGTTTCCGGTCGGAACGGTGCCCTCGGCCGAGACAGGTAACCACGTGATGGGGGCCGTCGTCGTCGCCTGGCTCACCCAGTACCCCCTCGAGCGATGGGGCGAGACGTGGGCGTCGACCGGCTCGATGCAGGTTCGATTTCGTTCGCATCTCTCCGCCCCTCTGCCCTTGCTGCTCGATGTTGACCACGGGTCCGCCGAGACCACGATGGTCGTGCGCGACGAGGTCGGTACGACGTTTGCTACCGCCTCGGCCCAGGCTCCTGCCGCAACCCTGGTGCGCGACGGACTTCGCAATCTTCAGCCGCCGATGCTGGGGATGGTGCCGGCAACCGCGGTCGATTTGGCTGACCGGGCACTCGCCCCGATGATCTTCGATTTCGACGCCGATCGCGACTTGGGTTTCGTCAGCGGCATCGCGGATGGACGCCTTTGGAGCGAGCGCGGCTGGGCCCATCCGGGCTTTCTTTCCGCCGCCTCCAATGCCATCCTGCGTCGCGATGTGCAGTTCGAGAGCCCGCAGCACTGGAAAAACACGGGGTTCGAGGTGAAGTTGCGACGACCCATCTCCTCGGGCTCGATCATCCGATTCGCCGCCCACATCGACCGACTTTTCGACAGCGCCCGCTATCGGTTCGCCGTCTGCGCCATCGAAGCCGCAGTCGACGGCGTGCCCGTTGCCACCATCACCAACACCTTCGCCTACGGCCTCATCACAACCGATTAGTTGGAGCGCCGTACGTGATGGATGGATCAGCCAAAGGTTCGTCGCAACGCGGCCGTCGTCGCTGCGAAGGATGACCGGTCGCACGTAGCGGCCACGTAGCGGTCGGGACGCAGCACAATGATCTCCTCGCGAGGACGGGCCAGTTTCCAATCGCGGAATGCTCCGTCGACATCCTCTACGTCAACGACATCGTGCATCTCTAGGTCAGCAGAACCTGCCGCAATCCGGATCGGACGAGCGGGCCGAACGTGGATGAATCGGGCACCGATCGAAACCCACCACTGGCGGCATGCGTCGTCCAGCGACAGGTAGGGGTCGAAGCCCACGCCAACAACGGCGAACCAATCCCCGATGGCGTCGTCGAACTTCACGCGACCCATTGTCGTCTCCACGTCTGGCTGCATGAACATGCGCCCAACAGGGTCAGCCGTACGAGTTTCGTCGCCGACGGCAACCACACCGTGGGTGTAGCGGGGCATGGGTTTGTACTTCATTTGGAGGATGTATTCCTTGCCACCAGGCAGCTTGTGAGCGATGCGGAAACCGACGTCTCGAAGACGTTCGGTCACGACGTTGCGGGGCCGATACATCTGACCAATACGGTGCGCGAAGCTGACCATCGCCGAAGCGTGGGTACGCCGCTCAATGTCGAAGGTGTCAAGTATGGCTGGCTTGGCGACACCCCTGGTCACGGCCGCTAACTTCCAGGCCAGGTTCGTCGCATCGCGAATACCGGAGTTCATACCCTGCCCAAAGAACGGCGGCTGCAGATGAGCAGCGTCTCCTGCCAGGAACACTCGGCCGACCTGAAACGTGTGAGCGACCCGCGAATGGTGCAGATAGACGCGAGCTCGCACGATGCGAGGCAGCGGCGTCGTGCCGTAACGAGGGGCCAACAATCGCTTCACATGCTCGTGTTGCACGACTGCGGTCTCGTCGTCGCTTGGCCCCAAGCGGAACTCGAACCGACGATGCCCATACGGCAGCGGCACCATGAGTACCGGGCTATCGGGACTGCAGTAGACGGCGGAATAGGGAGCGTCGAGCTGATCGTCAGCGACATCGACCACCAGCCATTTCGTGGAGGCGGTCGAGCCGTCGAGCTTCACGCCGATGAGGTCGCGCACCGTGCTTCGTCCGCCATCGGCGCCCACGACAAAGGCGGCTCGCACGTCGATGATCGAGCCATCGAGCTGGCGGATAGCGGCGGTGACGCCGTTTGCGTCTTGCGAAAGCGAGGTCAGTTCATGCCCCAAACGAGTTTCGATCTGATCGAAGCGAGTGAGCCCAGTGCGCAGCGCCTTCTCGAGAAGTGGTTGCAGGAACAGGTTGCGACGGGGCCAGCCGAACGGCTTGTCTGCTGGCTTCACATGGGCAAAGCAGCGGCCCCACGACGTGTAATAGCGAATCGGCGTGTTCTGCAGCGTGTCAGCCAGCACCTGGTCGACCACACCAATCGCCTGGCAGGTGCGAAGCGACTCGTCGTCGATCCCGACTGCCCGCGGGTAGTCGGGCGGGTTGACGTCCCGGTCGATCACCACGGCGCGAGTTCCGTAGACACCCAGTAGGTTCGCCAACGCCATCCCGCACGGTCCCGCACCCACAACGAGGACATCCGTTTCGATCATGGTCATGGTGACGTACTCAACGAAGCAGGAATTCGAGGCTGACCCTGTTGAACAGCTCCGCGTCTTCGAAATGGGGCCAGTGCTTTACACCGGGCATCTCGAACACTTCGGCATTGGGCATCAGCTCGGCCACGCGGCGCGATGTGTTGGAGTACTCGCTCACATCTTCGCCTGAGGCAATAGTGAGGGTCGGGGCGGTGATGCTGCGCCAGGCATCCTCCACCAGCAGGTTTCGGTCGCGGATCTCGGGGTCTTGCAGAACCAGGGTGTGCTCCATCGTGTCGATCATGCCCGGTTGGCGGTAGATCGCTTGGCGCAAAGCGATGAGATCGGGCAGGCGGTTGTGCTCGTCGTTGAGCAGGTGGTCGAACATTGCTTTGATCGTCGCCCAGTCGGGGTTCTCGACGGCCCGGCGTCGGGTGGCCCGAATACGAGCCATGTTCTCGGCCGTCGCCACCAGCCCAGCGGTCGACATGAGCACCAACTTGCCGACCCGTTCGGGGTGAACGATGGCGAATGCAGCAGCGATCCACGACCCGAGGGAGGTGCCGAGGAGGTGCGCCCGCTCGACGCCAAAGGCGTCCATGACTGCAGCGACGTGGGAAACATAGAGCGGGATCTCGTAGCCGATATCTGGCCGGTCCGAGAACCCGTTGCCGACGAGGTCGAACGCGATGACCCGAAAGTGGTTGGAGTATGGCCCGACGGTGCGAGCGAATGTCTCCCAATGCCCACCGGTGCCGTGCAGCATGATGACCGCTGGCGCGTCGCGCGGGCCCGCTTCGACGTAACGGGTGCGGACACCACCAGCTTCGATGAAGCCTTGGTGGAAATCGACCTCACGCAGTGCCGTCCAGATGCTGGCGAACTCGTCGCTCATGACGCGTCCCCGTTGGTGACGGCGGCCAGACGCGCCGCCATCTTTTGCTGCCAGACATCGATGGGTTCCATCACGCCATCAGCCTTGATGAGTTCAAGCGTTTGCTGCTCGATCACCTCGTTGGTCAGAGCAAAATCGAGATCGCCTCGCCACGGCTGTTGGACCTGCCAAGGGGTACCGCAATACATCTCGACGATGTTGAGTTCCGGATCGCGGAAGTAGATACTCCAACTGTTCCCATGGCTGCGCGCCTGCAGGTCTGAGGCCCCCAACTGCGGAGCATGTGTATGAAAGTGCCGCAGCTCCTCGAGGCCGTCGACCCGGAACGACAGCTGCGACAACAGACGGGTACCGGGCAGCGCAGTTCGCCCGGCGACGAGTACAAGCTGGTGATGTTCGTGTATAGAGCGAGTCAGAAACGTGAGATGTTTGCCGACCAGGTAGCCGCTGTCGCTCACCTGCATGCCGAGCAGACCGGTGTAGAACGCGACCATACGGTCCATGTCGTTGACGAACAGCCCGGCATGCGTGAGCTGGGCGTTCGGTATTGGAGGCATCAGCAAATCCTGTCAGTTCCGCAGCAGGTGGCCGGGGCGAGCCCCGGTGTCGACCCCGTGTCGCCGGGTAATCGCGCCGGCCACCATCGTGAGGTCGTACCCCGTCGGCGCCTGTAACAGTCGGGTACCGCCCATCGGCAGGTCGTGCACCGCGACCGGAGCGTTGATTCCGAGACGTTCGTAGTCGATTACGTTGACATCCGCGCGCAGACCCGGAGCGAGACGGCCGCGGTCCTTCAACCCATACAGATCGGCGGTTTGCGACGTCATCCGCCGCACCGCCTCGGGCACCGAGATGCGTGGCCCGCGGTGGCGATCGCGAGTCCAGTGGCTCAGCATGAATGTAGGAATCGAGGCGTCGCAAATGAACGCACAGTGGGCACCTCCGTCACCGAGGCCGACGACCGTGGCGGGGTCTTCGAGTTGTTCGAGCAGCACCGAGTGATCCCACGAGGCGTAGTTGTAGAGGGCGAAGAGCAGCATGGCCCCCGGTTGCAGCATGCCGTCGTAGGCGACCTCGTACGGCGTGACGCCTCGGGGCTCGGCGAGCGCGCCCATCGACTGATCCTTGGGCTGTTCATAGTCGGCAGGCCCGACCATGACGTGGCAGTTCGGTAGCATGCGGGCGATATAGCCAAGCATTCGCTTTTCGGTGAGATCGGTCGGCTGGTCGGCTTCGGACAAGATTGCCTGGCGCACGGTCGGTTCCCGAAGCCGCTCCAATCGCTCGGCCAGGGGCAGATGAGCAATCGAGCGGTAGGTCGGGCGGGCGGTAAACGGATGTCGCACGTCCCAACCCCAGATGACGCCGAACGGACGACCCGCTACGAGCGGTGTAACCGACGCACCAGAAGCTCGCCAACGGCGGGCCTGTTCCATCTCGTTGCGCCACCGCTCGGGGTCGTCATGTGCCTGCAGCAAAATGAACGTGGTCGAAAGCCCGGTTTCGGCCGCGAGCTTGCCGATCCAGGCGAAGTCGTCCACCACCTTTTCCGCGGGATCATTGTGGGCCAGACCCGCAGCAGCGAACTCCATGTTGAGACCGCCACCAGACCGAACGCCCTCCGCTATGGCCTCCAACTCAGCGAACAGTGCAAACGTGCCCGGCACCGGCGTGCCGTCAACGGCACGATGTCCGAACGTGCGTGATGTCGTGAAGCCGAATGCGCCGGCCTCCATTGCCTCCTGGGTGACACGGGCCATGAGCGAGATCTGATCGGCGTTGGCGGCGCCGCCTTTGGCGTCGTGCGGCCCCATAGCGAACGAACGCAGTGGCCCGTGGGCCAACTGTGTGCCGACGTCGATCGACCACCGTCGTTTCGACAGCACGTCGAGGTACTCGGGAAACGATTCCCATCCCCACGTCATTCCCTCGGCCAGTGCGGCCCCTGGGATGTCCTCGACGCCCTCCATCAGTGCGATCAACGCAGCGCGATCCGGGGTGCGAACGGGCGCAAATCCGACGCCACAGTTTCCCATGATGACGGTGGTGACGCCGTGATGACTCGATGGCTCAAGCACCTCATCCCACGTCGCCTGGCCGTCGTAGTGAGTGTGTATATCCACGAAACCCGGCGTGACGAGCCGACCGGTGGCGTCGATTGTCTTACCCGCAACGGCCCCGTCGAGGGAAGATTCGATGGCGACGATGCGTCCGTCGCGGATACCGATGTCAGCGACTCGTTCGGCCGCGCCGGTGCCGTCGACGACGCTGCCACCTCGGATGATGGTGTCGAACACGATCTCTCGATTCTTTGGCCCTCGCGACCCTTGCGTGATCCTGTTGCCTGGCAATCAGCGTAGCCTGACACTTGTGTCAAGTCGCCGCCTAACAGGAACCGAGACCGCATCGTGACCGTTGAGCACCGGACGTTCTGTCGTATCTGCTTGTCGTCGTGCGGCATGACGGTCGGGGTGGACGGCGGTCGGGTTGTGTCGATCCGCGGTGACCAAACCCATCCGCTCACCCACGGCTATCTGTGTCCCAAAGGCCGAGCTCTGGGCGACACCCACCATGCGACTGATCGCCTCACCGGAGCGTTCATCGGCCGTGGTGCTGATCGCCGAGCCGTCGATGTCTCCGAAGCCCACGCCGATCTGCGTGACACGTTGGCCAGCATCGTGCAGACCTATGGCGTGGGGTCTATTGGCGTGTTCCATGCGACGGGCGGATTTATGGATTCCGGTGCCGGTTGGGCCTCGCGTCGGCTGAAGAAGCTGCTGGGCACCGAGCACGTCTACAGCACTGCCACGCTCGACGCGATTGCCAAGACCTATGTGGCCGAGCAGATGGCCGGCACCGCTACCCTCATCCCCAATATCGACGAGGAGAACGGTCGTCTCTTGCTGTTCATCGGCGTGAACCCAGTGGTGTCACACGGCCATTCGACCATGTACTCGAACCCCGTCGAACGCATCCGGGCCGCACGAGCCCGAGGGCCCGTGTTCGTGCTCGACCCTCGCGCATCAGAAACCGCGAAACTGGCCGACCATCACCTGGCGGCGCGGGCTGGCAGCGACTACGCCGTACTGGCCTATGTGCTGCGCGAACTGCTGTCCGACGACGGTTTCGACGACGCAGCGATTGCGCAACGAGCGCTTGGCCTCGCTGCACTCCGTAGTGCCGTTGCGCCGTTCAACGCCGCTGCGGTCGCCGATCTCACCAGGCTCTCCAAGGCGCAACTCGACGGCCTTGTCGTCGCCATACGCACGGCGGGTCGCTTGGCCATTTTGTCAGGAACGGGCTCGACCATGGCGGTGGCCGGCAACCTCACCGAGTGGCTCTCGTGGGCGCTCATGATCGTGACCGACTCGTTCGATCAGCCCGGCGGCATGTGGTTCAACCCTGGCCTCACGACTCGACTCGACCGGTTCGACACCCTTCCGCCTGCGGCCGGCCCCACGCCCGGAGCGGGCTCGCGACCAGACATTGACCGTTGCGCCGGGGACTGGCCTGCCTCGCTCATTCCCGATGAGATCGAAGCCGGTCGGTTGCGTGCGTTGATTGTACTTGGCGGCAACACGGTGGCCTCGGTGCCCGATACCGAGCGGATCACCAAAGCCCTCAGCGAGATCGACGCGCTCATTGTCCTTGAGATCCGCCGGACGGCTACGACCGATCTGGCAACCCACGTGTTTGCCTGCGCTGACCAGCTCGAACGCCCCGACATCCTCGGCCTCGACCTGAACGCCAACGCTGTCTACCAGCACTTCACCGACGCGGTCATGCCAGCTCGATCAGACCGTCCGCCCATGTGGCGCACCCTTGCCATCATCGGACAAAGCCTGGGCGTCGACCTGCTCGGCGGCAATGCGAACCCCGAATCAGTGTCGAGCGAAACGCTCATCGGGCGCATCCTGCGAGGCCTCGATATCGACGAGCTGCGGGCGCAAGGTGGTATCCGGGTCGAGTCGAGCACCGTGTTCGGATGGGTGCATCAGCGCCTTCCGTTGGGTCATTGGAACATCGCGCCGATTCCCCTCGTGGAGCAGCTCAGAACGCTCGCTCCCCTCCCTCCGCTCGTGCTGGTCCCCCGCCGCCCCATCCGCCGTATGAATACCCAACCGTTCAGCCGCGGCGAAGCCACCACCGACGCCCTTATGCACCCCGAGGATGCGGCCGCGGCTGGGATCATTGACGGCGAGCCGGTCGAGATCCGCTCTACCGCCGGTCAGATCACGCTCACCGCTCGAGTCTCGACGGCCATTGTGGCTGGTGCGGTCTCGATCCAATACGGCTGGGACGAATGCAACGTCAACCGCCTTATTGACACCGCCGACCTCGACCCCCTCACCGGCATGGCCCGCCTCTCCGGCACGGCCATCACCCTCCACCGCCCCGAACCCGCCACTGTCTAGCGGAGGATCTGACGAATGTGTCAAGTTGAGGTGTGCCGAGCATTGATAGGCGGGTACGGTACGAGCAACGACCCTTTGGTCAGAGGGGACGGTCGACACATGACAACGTGGTACGAATGGGTGATGCATCCGATGAACGTACGTGGCGTCTCGGTCGGGCAACTTCGCGACGGCAAAATTACCGTCAACCGCGACTACTGGAACGGCGCCAAGTACGCCATCCCGATGTCTGAGAAATCTGGCCCTCTGTCGACAGAATGATATCCGATCGGATATCATTCTGTCGTGACTCTCAGTGGCACCCTCCTCCGTCAATCAAGACGCGGCGCCCACCTTTCTCAACGTGCCGCCGCAGCGGCGGCGCGTGTGCCGCAGGCGTCAATCGGACGGGTTGAGGCCGGGTCCAGAGATGTCTCCGTTGCGACGCTCGACTCGTTCCTGCGACCGACCGGCAACCGGCTCATTGCGGTGCCTCTGAGGGGCCGACCCGTCGCAGAAGCAGCCGTGGCGATCACCGACGCGCTTGACCGCAACGATGAGACTGGGGCGTTTCGGGAGTTCCTCCAAACGAACGACGACATGGCGGCCGAGGCCGCTGCTGGCCGTGTCGTGCTGAGCTACGCGCCACCTCCTCCAACCGGAGACCGACGATTCGACGTGATGCTGGCAGCCCTTGTCGACTTTCGGCTCAGCGAGGTCGGCGCGCCTCAGCCAGAATGGGTCGGTCACACGGAGCCACTCGCTATTGCATGGCATGTGGATCCATACAGCGAAGCAAACCTCGATCTCATCTCCGTGCCGATCGAATTCGCCCGGCGCGGGGTGGTCCTCGATGTTTCTGAGTTGTCGAGCACATGACCACGCTCGATAGAGACGCAATCCTCGACGGCCTCACGGAACTGGCCGAACTCGCTGCAGCCGCAGGCATCGACTCGACGATCTTCATTCTCGGAGGAAGCGCTATCGCCCTGGTCGAAGGGGCCCGGCGACGCACCACAACGGACATCGACTCATACATCCGATCGTCCGCCATCGATCGGACCAACTTGTTCGACATCATTGACGAGATCGCACAGCGACGACGATGGCCAAACACATGGCTTAATACCGCAGCCGAGCAGTTCTTGCCCGATGCCGAACAAGAGCCCATCGTTTGGGTGGGTGTCCTAGAGGTCGCTCGGATCAGGGTACTTTGCGCACCACCGCCGTTGTTGCTCGCAATGAAGCTACGGAGTAACCGTGGACGACGGGATACCGGTGATCTTCCGTTCTTACTCTCCGCAACCGGTGCGACCCAAAGGCGACACGTTGAAGAGTTCTTCGCCATCTACTTTCCACACGACGACATTTCGCCGAAATGCCAAAACTGGCTCGACCAAAACGGCTACCCGGTTGAAGTCGACGCGCCCACCGCAGCGTGGTCTCCTCCCACGTTCGATCGGGCAGACCAGCAGTACGTCGACACATATCTTCGCGATGGCGAGTGGATAGCGGGCTACTGGCGGAAGCGTTAGCAAGGTACGGTCTGTCCCCCGTCTTTTTGGTCTAGATGGATCTAACGAGAATGTATCCAGGGGCATTTTGTACGTTGCTGCTGGCTGATCTTGGGGCCGAGGTTATCAAGGTGGAGTCTTAGACGCCACGCTCGATGACCACGCTGGGGGTGGGTTTGCGCCATCGAGACGGCCGAGTAGCTGGACGGCAGCAGCCACTGCCGAAGCGGCCCCGCCCTCGGCGCTCACGTCGAACGCTATGCCGTGGGCTTGCGATGCACCGGCCTTGTCCTTGATACCTAGATCCATGGAAACCCCCTCGGAACGAGCCGAATCTGACAGAAGTGTCAGACTGTACTCATGCTCGCTACCGACCCGACGACCGATGGGCCGACCGAGCGATGGACAACTCGAAGTGGCATCCGCATCCACTTCTTCGACAACTCCCCCGGCACGTCGGTCGGGCTACCGGTCCTGTTGTCTCCCGGGGTGACGGACTTCGCTAGCGAGTACGTCGAGGTCCTGAAACATCTGTTGCCACGCCGAGTTGTGGTGGTCGAGGTACGAGGCCGGGGCGAGAGCGATGCGCCGGCCATCGGCTATGCCGCCGCCGATCACGCCGATGATCTTGCCGCGGTCTTAGAGGAAGCGGGCATCGGTCGCTTTCACCTGATGACGTTCTCTCGTGGCACCACATGGGGGCTTGACCTCGTGCTTCGCGACCCGTCCAGAGTGGCAACGGTGTCGATCGGCGAATACTGGACCGGCGAACACGCACTTGAGGCCCACATGGCCGACACGCTTATGGCCACCCGTTTCCGCGGTCGCCCGATGGTCGAGCGAGTACAACCACACGTGCTGACCGAAATGTTCCGCGCCTCGCGAACCCGCGATCTCTGTGATGATCTGGCAACCACGGGCATACCGGTACTGATAGCGACAGGCACCGCAGCAGAGGGTCGTATGTTGAATGACGACAAGCTCGCCGAGTACCGACGTCGTATTCCTGGGCTGGAGACGGTCATCATCGGCGGAGCCGGCCACGACCTGTTCCGACCCGACCGCCACGCCTATCCATCCGCGGTTCGTGACTTCATTGCCCGACGAGCTCCCCGCACCTGACGAAAGGCCTCAACCGCTATGACTACTCGCCTCTCCGATGCCGACAAGCTTGCGTTGGCCGCCGCCTATTCCCGCGCTAGCGCCACCAACAACGCCGACGCGCTTCGGTCCCTGAGCGCCCCGAACGCGGTGACGTGGCACAACTTTGACGAGGTAGAGGTAACGACGGAGCAGACGATACGAACCATCGGCTGGCTGCATCGCACCGTCGATGATCTGCACTGGATCGACGTGTCGGTCCAGGCAACGGCGACGGGCTGGGTATCTCAGAGCATCTTGGCTGGCGCCGCCCCCGGTGGTGCACTGCGAGCCCATTCGTGCGTCGTCGTCACCCTCGACGAACAGGGCAAGGTTGTGCGCACCGACGAGTACCTCGACCCGGCCCAACTCGCGGTTTTGAGTCGGCCAAAGGCAACGCCGACCGCGGGAGAAACCTCGGCGACGTCATGACCGACCAGGTGCTCCAGATCGAGCGGCACGGTGCGGTAGCGCTGATTCGTCTCAACCGTCCGGCATCTCGCAATGCGGTGAACGTCGAACTGGCCACCGCCCTGGTCGACGCAATCAAGACTTGCCAGGATTCTCGTTGCATCGTCATTACCGGCTCGGACCCAGCCTTCTGCGCCGGACTGGACCTGCGGAACCTGGGCACCGACAGCCTCGCCGCCTTGCCACCGTTCATCAAGACGGTCGCAGATTCCGGTGTGCCAACTATCGCTGCAGTCAACGGCGCGGCGGTCACGGGCGGGTTCGAGGTTGCCCTGGCCTGTGACTTCATCGTCGCCTCGGAGCGGGCCAGGTTCGCAGACACGCACCTACGAGTCGGTGTGTACCCGGGGCCGGTGCTGGTTGATCTTCCTCGGCGGGTCGGTATGGCCAAGGCTCGGGAAATGTCGATCACCGGCAACTTTGTCGACGCGGAAACGGCGTTGCGAATCGGCCTCGCCAATCATGTCGTGCCGCACGATGAGCTGTTACCGGTCGCTCTGAAACTCGCCGCCGACATCGCCGAGCAAGACTCGGCCATGGTCGCGACCATGCGCCGAGATTGGGACGAGACCGGCACCCTGGCCCTCCACGACGCCTACCGCCGCCATTACGAAATCGCGACCGAGGCAGGGTTCGCCGGTGTCGGCAGTCAAACCCTTCGGGACAACATGGCCGCCGTTGTCCACCGGGCCAAGCTGCGGTAATCGCCGCAGAGACCCCGTTCAGCCGTGGCCGCGGGAGAAGCGGTTCAGGTGATAACGGGCGAGGTCGGCCAGATCAAGCACACGCTGGTTGAGATGGACGAAATCCACGTCGCCGCTGGCCATCTGGCCCGACTCGTAGCGGCGCTTTACCCCCTCAGCCAACACCGCCACGCGCCAATGCTGGAAGGCTCGGTAAT
>JANMCE010000330.1:0-28630 GCA_031360915.1 Actinomycetes bacterium
GTGGTGTGGCCCTCACGTTCACTCCACCGTCATCGTCGACTTCAACGCCGACGACTTGCGCGACCGTTATGGCCTGCGCAAAACCACTTCGTTGCCAATCGATCGAATGAGCGACCACCACCGAGGCTGAAATCGACGAGAGGTCAGCGGCTAGCGGGCCGTCTGGCTGCAGTGGTGAAACGAGCAACGCCATCCGCCCCAGGGCCAGCACCGCGAGTTCCGCCGCCACCAGTGCCGGGCGCTGCCGCATCACGACCGCGATCGGCGCACCACCAGCCGACGCGGCCTCGACCCCGTCCGACGCCAGCGCAGCCGCCAGTGAGGCGGCGACGTGACCGACGTGGCCCCAGGTCCACCAGGTGCTTTCGAACTGGATGGCTTGCTCGTTGGGCCATTCGGTGAACAATGCCGACAGTCTGGCCATGACGACGGCGCGGCCGTCGATTGCAGGGTCGGTCATGGGGTGAGGTGGTGGTCGAGATTGGCGGCGAGGCGGATGAGGGCTTGGTCGGCGTCATTACTGCCGAGGAACTGGGACAGCTCGACCACGCTTGAGCCGAGGGGCAGATCGATGACCGAGTCGTCCACGAACACGGTCGGTTGGTGGTTCGCGGCGAAGTGATCGACTCGGTAGCGCTTGTGTTCGTCCCGATCCTGTTTGGCGTAGAAGCCGGCGAAGTGGCGGCCGATCCCGTGATAGTCGGCCATTTCACGGGCATAGTCGGCCCCACCAGCGCTCCACAACACCAGGGTGATGCCGCGTGAGGCCAGGCCGCCCAGCAACGCACCTGCTCCGGGCCGAAGCCGATCACTACGGATGGAGCCGATAAGCGTGCCGTCGACATCGAAGGCCCAGATCACGACGTCCACCCCGTTTAGTCTGCGGCCGCGCACGGGAAGAAATATACTCACCTATTTACCGTCGCAACGAGAGACAGGACCCGACATTGACCGTCGAACGAGGTTGGGCGATGCCGTGGCCGGGTGCCGACCTGGCAGCCGAGGCCGAAAAAGCTGGAGCGCTGGCTTTTTGTTCGGGCGAATTCGCCGATCGCAACGCCTACGTCTCGCTGACCGAAATGGCGATGCAGACGTCATCCGCCAAGGTCGGCACCGCAGTCGCCTATGCGTTCGCTCGGTCCCCGTTCGTGCACGCCTCCGCCATCCGCCAGATCGAAAAGATGGCCCCCGGGCGCGTGTTCCTTGGCCTCGGAAGCGGCACGAAGCGGATGAACGAGTCATGGTTCGCGGCTCCGTTCGACCCGCCGCTTCGCCGTATGGAGGAAATGGTCGGTGCCATCCGTGCGTTTCTTACCGCCGACAAGATGCAGACGGTGCGCTTCGAAGGCGAGTTCTACCCCATTGATGCGGCGATCAAGGCTCCGGTGTTTCGGCCGCTCGATGTGCCGATCGTGCTCGGCGCGTTCAACAAGGGCATGCTGCGCACCGCCGGGCGGGTTGCCGATGGCATCATCGGCCATGGCCTGTTCACCGACCGCTGGTGGGAAGAAACCGTCGAACCCAACCTGGCCGAAGGAGCCGCCGCGACCGGGCGAGACGCTGATGCGCTGCGCCGTTGGGGTTGGGTCATCACGTCGGTCAACGACGATGATCCGGCTCGGGCCGAACGCGACGCCCGCCTCATGATCGGCTTCTACGTCACCGTGAAGACCTACGACACGCTCACTTCGCTCCACTGTTGGGATGCCGGTGTCGCCGATGTGCGTCGTGCCTTCGCCAAGGGTGACATGGAGGCGATGGCCGCTGCCGTCCCACAAGACATGCTCGACTCCATCGCAATCTATGGCTCCAGCGCCGATGCCCGCGATCGCATCGCCGCCCGGCGCCATTTGCCCGAAGTACGTTTTCATTCTCCCCCGTCGTTCATGGTGTCGCCCGGTCGTCTCGGCGCATACTCGAAGGCCATCATCGATCTCGTCGGTACCCGATGACCATCTGGGACGAGTTGGCTCTGTGGGCGGCAGATGTCGTCGGCGAATCATCCGTGACCCTGACCAAACGATCGGGCGGCGGCAGCCACCAGGCACTCGATATCGTCGGAGCCTCAGGTCGGCGCTGGTTCCTGAAGGCCGACGCCGCACCAGCCGACGACGACGCGTACTACACGTTGCGGCGAGAGGCCGTGATCTACCGGGCGGTGAAGGCCGCTGGGCTGCCCACGCCGCATGTCATCGGTGTACACCCGACGCATGAAGCGGTGGTGTTGGAACGAGTCGAGGGTGACGCCGGGTTCGCCAAACTCGCGCCCGACGCCCAACAGTCCATCATCGACGATTTCGTGCCCTGGCTCGCCAAGCTGCACGCCGCCGATCCATCGACGCTCGGTTTGGAAGCACTTGGTCCGATCGGCACGATCGATAGCCACGTACGTGACGAAATCGGCGTGTGGGAAGCTCGACTGGATGCCTCCGGTATGGAAGATGCAGTGCTCAAAGCGTGCTTTATGTGGCTTCGGGCCAATCAGCCCGACACCGGCTCGACCAGGCCGAGTCTCATTCAAGGCGATACTGGCCCGGGAAATTTCCTGCACGACGGCAGCAAGGTCACCGCCTTTCTCGACTTCGAACTCGGCCACCTCGGCGACCCCATGACCGACCTCGCCTGGGTCGGCACCCGCAACGCGCAAGAGCCGGTCCCCGACTTCGCCGCGTTCCTCGCGAGCTACACGGCCGCCTCCGGCCGCGCCATCGACCCTGTTCGTTTCCGCTATCACGCCCTGTTTGCCGAGCTGCGCATAGCGACCCTTGGGTCGGTGCGGGTGAGCGGCCAGACCGACCTTGAGGCCGAACACGGCAACCAGCTCATCTACGGCACCCTCCACCGCCGCCTCACCGTCGAAGCCCTCGCCGCAGCGATGGGCGTCGAGCTGCCGAGGGTGGCGTTGCCCGATCTGGAAGACACCCCCGACACCCGCTATTTCGACGCGGCTCTTCATCAGATGCGCACGATCGTGGGCCCAGCTATTGGTGAGCCATACGCTGCGCGTCGACACCGCAGCATGGCCCGCGTCGTGAAGTACCTACGTGAACTCGACCGCTCGGGCGACACCCACGCCACCGCCGAACTCGCCGACCTCGCGGCCGTACTCGGCCTTGCTCCAGCCTCGCTCGCCGCCGGTCGAGCCGACCTGTATCAGCGCGTGATCGGCGGCCAGATCACGGCCTTCGATCTTCTGCCCTACGCCTACGCCCAAGTGATGCGGCGCCAACAACTGGTCGGCGCAGCCATGGGAATCCTCACCACCCGCCACCTCCCCGTGGTCTAAAACGTCTCGATAAGGTATCACGTGTTTGACATGAATGATATTATAGATCACATGATGACCGCCACTCTTATGAAGGTGACCAAGAACGGGCAGATCTCCATCCCGTCCGACGTCCGCAAGCGGTGGAAGACCGACCGGGTGATGGTCTTCGACACGCCCGGAGGTCTCCTAGTTCGCCCATTCGATCCTGATGCCGTTTCCCGACTCGCAGGCAAGTACAAGCCGGAGGCCGGTTCGCCCACTATCGACGAACTTCGTCGTCGCGACCGCGAAGAGGACGCCGAGCGAGAGGAAGCTCGGTACCGTGGTCGTCCTTGATGCACAGGGGCTGATCGCGTTTCTAGTGGGCGAGCCAGCACTCGAAGCGGTGCACGACATGCTGCGCAGCGGCGAACAAACGCTGATGGCCACGATTAATCTCGCCGAAACACGCGACCACATGCGCCGTTTGCGAGGTGCCTCGGCCGAAGTACTCGATGCCGACATCCTCACCACCGACATTCACTTTACCGCTGTCGATACTGAACTGGCCGTCGCTGCCGCTGAACTGCGCACGACCCACTATCACCGATCAAGACGGGCTGTGAGCCTCGCCGACTGCACCGCAGCTGCTCTAGCCCTGGATCGAGGAATCAGACTCGCAACCAGCGACCCGGCACTCCTCGCATTGATGGTCGACGAGGGTGGCGAAATTCAGCCGTTGCCAGGCAGCGACGGGTCTCTGTGGGCACCACCTCGCGTTCGCTGACGTGGCTTACCGACGTGGCGGGCCGCATCACGGGACCGCTCGGCCCTCAGCGGCCAGACCTGCTTTCGTTGATTGATTCGGTCCGCACATCGGCGCCGAATTGGGGTGGGCGTTTTTCGATCCAGGCGCGGACGCCTTCGCGGTGATCGGGGGTGGCGGTGGTGGCGACTTGGTGGCGGGCTTCCACGGCGACGGCTTCGGCGAGAGTGAGTCGATGGGCGTTGGCGACGTTGGCTTTCATGTAACCGATCGCGACCTGCGGGCCGGCAGCGAACATCGCGGCCCAGGCGCGCCAGGCGGCTTCAAAGTCGTCGCCCTCGTGCACGACCCGCTCGACCATCCCGATCTGAAGCGCTTCACTCGCGCCGATCGAACCGTTGGTAGCCAGCAGTTCAAGCGCCCGGGCGGGGCCGATGCGGTGGGCCAGCAGCCACGGCCCGCCCATGTCGCCGGAGAACCCGAGCCGGGCCCAGCCGGTCACGAAGGTGGCGGACGACGCGGCAATCCGTAAGTCGCAGGCCAGCGCGATCGCGAGCCCAGCTCCGACAGCCGGGCCGTTGACTGCGGCGATCGTGATGATCGGCGCTTCGTGCAAGACGACCGTAATGCGGGAGTTGGCGGCGAGCGCGGCGGCGCGTTCTTCGGGCGTCGGCTTGGTGCCGTCGGCTCCGCGACCGCTGCCGTCGCGCACATCGCCCCCAGCGCAGAACGCGCTACCTGCCCCAGTCACGACGATGCAGCCGACATCGGGGGCCGCAGCGAACTCCTCGACAGCTGCGATGACAGGAGCGTACATATCGTCGTGCAGCGCGTTCCGGCGGTCGGGGCGATTCAGGGTGATGATGCCGATGCGATCGACAACATCGATTCGTACCGTGTCGGTCCCGGTCTCAATCGTGCGATTCACAACTCTCCTCGTAGCGATCTCGTGTCAACGTTCGACCAGAGTGACCGAATGCGTCCCCCGGAGCGACGACCAGAAAATAGGTTAGTCTTTTACGCAATGACAAGCCCGTGGGATCGACGACTCGGCTTCTGGTGGATCGCCGAAGATCACCCCGACACACCCGCCATTCTTGAGGGTCCCGACGGCCCTCGCACCTACGCCGAACTCGCCGGCGACGCTCACCAACTCGTGCACATGTTCCGCGCGGAAGGCGCTACGGCCGGCAATGCGATCGCTGTCTTGGCGGATAATGGAAACACGCTGATCGAGGCGTCGCTTGCGGCCCATGAGGCCGGCTGGCACTTCATTCCGCTCAACACCCACCTCACGCCCCATGAACTCGCGGCGATCATGGAACACTCCGGCGCAAAAATCCTGGTGATCAGCAGTCAGGCGGCTTCGCTCCTACAAGGGTTCGACAGCGCAGCACTCGGTGTAAGCGTCTTTTCGATTGGTGATATTCCTGGCGTGCGTTCGCTGGCCGAAGCCCGCGCCACCATGCCACGTACGATGCCGTTAGATCGTAAGCCAGGCAGCCTGTTTGTCTACACCTCGGGCACCACGGGCAAGCCGAAAGGCATTCGCCGACCGATCCCCGTCGGAGAGGTCGATCAGATCGCCAATGACGGCGCTCTCTTCGGCCGTGCGTTCGATTTCAAGCCGTTCGAGGGCCCGATGCTGGTGTCGACCGGCATGTTCCACGGTGGTAGCCACAGCTTCTATATGGGTGGACTTCACGTTGGCCAGCCGCTCGTCATCATGCCAAAGTTCGACCCCGAAGAGACGCTGCGCCTGATCGAGAAGTACCGCGTGCAGACCGGCTACATGGTGCCGACCCAGTTCCACCGCCTGCTGCGTCTGCCCGACGAGACCCGCGCCCGCTACGACGTGTCGAGCCTGCGGGCCATCGTGCATTCGGCTGCGCCCTGCCCGCGTCTCGTGAAAGAGCAGATGATGGCCTGGTGGGGCCCGGTCATCTGGGAAACCTACGGCGGCATGGAAGGCGCTGCGACCATCGCCAAGCCGCTGCGCTGGTTGGAGAAGCCCGGCACCGTTGGGCGCTCGGTGCGGGGCGTGCAGGTCATGATTCTCGACGACGATGGCAACGAGGTTCCGCGCGGGGTGCCCGGGAACATCTTCATGGAAAACGGCGTCGGCTTCTCGTACCACGGCGACCCAGATCAGACCCGTTCCGCATTCAAGGGCAAGCAGTTCTCCCTCGGTGATATCGGCTACTTGGATGACGACGGGTACCTGTTCATCTCCGACCGGGCCAAGGACATGATCATTACCGGCGGTACCAACGTGTACCCGGCCGAGATCGAAGCGACCCTGCTCGACCACCCCAAAGTGCACGACGTCGGCGTGATCGGTGTGCCTGACCCCGATTGGGGCGAGTCGATCGTGGCCCTCGTGCAACCAATCGTTGGTGTGGTGCCATCCGATGCGTTGATCGCCGAACTCACCGCGTTCTGCAAGGAACATCTGGCCAGCTACAAGTGCCCTCGCCGTTGGGATTTCCGCACGGAACTCCCCCGCACCGAAGCCGGCAAGCTCTACAAACGCAAGATCCGCGACGAATACCTGGCCGCCATCGCCGAACCCGCATGACGCTCGCCGATGATCGCGTTGCCTTGCGGCAGCGTTGGTATAACGAGGGATTCTTTAGCACGGAGACCATCGCCGATCACCTGCGCAATGGCGCCGCCCAGTATCCCGAGACGGCCATGCATTTTGTTGGCGGGCCGGAACCGACGTCGATTCGGTTAAATGAGATGTACGCCCGCGCGCTGCGCCTTGCCGGCGGTCTCGCCGAGTTGGGTATTGGGCCCGGTGATGTCATTGCGATCTGGGTGCCGAACTGGCTGGAAGGCGCGCTCACGTACCAGGCGGCCCTGCTGCTCGGTGCGACGGTGGTACCGATCATCCACATTTATGGCGCACGCGAGGTTGGGTTCATCCTCCGCCAATCGGGTGCTCGAGTGTTGGTTATGCCCGACCGGTGGCGCTCGATCGACTATCGGGAACGCTTCGCAGCCATCACCGACATCCCGGCGCTCGAACACGTCGTGATGATCGGTGACGACGGGCCTCCCGGTTCGTTGTCGTGGCATGACCTGGCAGCCGCCGAACCAATCGAGGCGCTGCCGAGCACCCATCCCGATGATGTCTGCGTGCTCATCTACACGTCGGGGACCACCGCTGACCCCAAGGGTGTACAGCACACGACCAATACCCTCGTCGCCGAAATCTGCACGACCGCCGCGGCATTGGGTGAGCGTCGCGGCGTCAATCTCGCCGCGTTCCCCGCAGGCCACATCGCCGGCGTGTTGGGACTCTTTCGCATGTTCGTGCTCGGCGTATCCTCCGTCGTGATGGACCAATGGGAACCGGCCCTCGCGGCCCGTCTCGTCGAGCAGTACGGCACCACCACGACGGCGGGCGCGCCGTTCTATCTGGCCTCGTTGATGGACGAGGCTGAGCGACAGGGCATCACGCTCTCGACGATGCGCAACTACATGGTGGGTGCCGCCAGCGTGCCGGCGTCACTGGTTGAGCGGGCCGATGCCTTCGGTATCCCCGTCTATCGGGCCTACGGGTCGAGCGAGCATCCCGTCATCACCACCGGCACCCCAGCTGACCCGATCGGTAAGCGGGCCGGTACCGACGGACGGCTCACGCCCGGCAACGAGATCCGCCTTTTGGATGACGACGACAAAGAAGTTGGCATCGGCCAAGACGGCGAGATCATCTCTCGGGGCCCCGAGATGTTCGTCGGCTATCGGGATGCGACGATGGATACCGATTCGTTCCTGCCCGGCGGATGGTTCCGCACCGGTGACATCGGCCGCCTCGACGCCGACGGCTTCCTCACCATCACCGACCGCAAGAAAGACGTCATCATCCGCGGCGGCGAAAACATCGCCTCCAAGGAAGTCGAGGATCTGCTCATGCTGCACCCAGCGGTCGCTGACGCCGCAGCGGTTGGCCAGCCCGACGAGCGTCTCGGCGAACGCGTCGCCGTATTTGTCCAGCTCCGCCCAGGAGCGACCATCGACCTTCCCGAGATCCAACGCCATTTCGCCACCCTCGGCGTTGCCCGCCAAAAGACTCCCGAACACCTCGAATTCATAACCGAATTCCCCCGCTCCCTCTCCGGCAAAGTCCGCAAAGTCGAACTCCGAGACCAACTCCGGACGAGCTGAGCGACGGGTTAGCTCGCCGAGGTCCGCATGGCCAGCGGGCGAAGCGCCAGCGATGTTCGCTCGCATCAACCGAGGCAGCCACCAGACCTGTTTGAGTCCCTCAGGGTGAACGTACAGTCTGAACTCACCAGCCATCCCGGCGAACGTGAACTGTGACTTGCCGTTAACCCGTAGGGATGCAAACAAAACATCCGCCAGCGAACAACCTCTCATCAGGGCGGTGCTATAGTAAATGCTATGGCAAGCACTACGACGATTGCGATAGCTCCGGCCACGCGGGACGCATTGCGGGGGCTGGCGGCGGAGCGGGGCGACACAATGGACTCGCTCATCACGCGACTGCTGAGGGACGAGCGCGCCCGTCGCATGGGCGCCGCACTTGCGGCGCGGCGTGCTCAGATGACTGCGGACGAGGTTGCGGACGAGCAAGCGCTTATCGCAGGGTCGGCGGCGGTGGTTGCCCATGAGATCGGGTGAGATTGCCATCATCGACTTCGGCATTCCGATTGGCAGCATTCCGGCGCTCGTGCGGCCAGCGGTCATCGTCACGGCCCAGCCAACGCTCGACCAGTTCGACCAGACCTTTCACGTCGTGCCGATCACGAGCACATTGCGACATTGGCCAAGTGACGTATCCACCGAGCGTGGGCATGCCCAGTGCCATCTGCTTACTGTTGTAGATCGATCACAGGTCGTGCAGCAAACTACCGAGAACGTCGGAGCCGTCCTCCTTGCCCAAATGCGCGAGGTCGTATCAGTCTTGCTCGGCCTTTAGCCACCCAGTTTCGCAACCGTTGACACGAGAAGAGCGAACCAGATCTCAGTGACCGGTCCAGGTGGGGGCGCGTTTTTCGAGGAAGGAGCGGACGCCTTCGGAGGCGTCGGCGGTACCGAGGATGGCGTCTTTGGCCGTCTCGGTTGCGGTCCAGCCTTCGACCGCTTCGGTGGCGAGGCGGGTGTTGATGGCGGCGAGGCAGGCCTGCACCGACAGCGGCGCGTTGGCGCAGATGCGATGCGCGAGCGCGACCGCCTCGGTGGCGGCCTGGCCGGGTTCGCACAACACGTTCACGAAACCGGCGTTGTAGGCCCGTTCAGCGCCGATGGGCGCACCGGTCAAGATCAACTCGCGGGCGAGGTTGAGGGGCAGCGATTGCGGTGCGCGGAACAGGCCGCCGCAGGTGGGAATCACGCCGATTCCGACTTCGGGCAGACCGAAACGAGCGTTCGAAGCAGCGACGACAAGATCGCAGGCGAGCACGATTTCCATGCCGCCGCCGAGCGCGAAACCTTCGACCGCAGCGATGAGCGGCTTGCGACGGTTACGTCGGATGATGCCGTATTCACCACCTCGCTCGGTCAGGTAGTCCCCGAGCGCCGTGAGATCGCTGCCTGCCGAGAAAAACGTGGCCGACCCAGTGAGCACACCCGCCCAGAGCGAGTCATCGTCATCGAGCAGGTTCAACGCGCCGTCGATCGCATTGGCGAGATGGCGGTCAACGGCGTTGCGTTTCGACTCGCGCTGCAGAGTGATGACGAGTACGTGCGCGTCCCGACGGATGGCCACAAGTTCAGTCATGCGGAAGGTCTACTCCCCATCCGAGCGGGTGGCGAAAATATCGAGGTGCTCACGACAGCAGCGACTCGTACTCGGTGAGGGCGTCCTCCATGTAACGCGAGATCCGCTCGACGTCGGCCATCTGCGTCGGATCGGCCATCAGCCCCAGATCAAGCCGCGGGCCATTGCGACGCGAGGTGATGTTGAGGAACCGGCCATTCCCCAAAATGGGCACCGGGTGATTCGAGCGTTGCAGGAACCCGGCGTAGCTCCGGGCACCAGCCGGCCCCGGCACGTTCGAGAGCGAGACATTGCCTGGCAGCAGCGAGCTGCCGTCGGTCGTGCGAGCCGCAAACTTCGCCCGCCGATCGCGTGGCCCGTAGGGCCGTTCGGGTTGGTCGAGCATCGCTTCGTCCCACGGCGTGCGGATGCGCTCGTGGGCCATCGACGCTCGGATGGCCGCAAGCCTCTCGATTGGGTCCGCGAGGTGTGTGGCGAGGTGCGGATGGAGCGCCACGATGCGGTTGCCGAACTCGCCGTGCTCGGCTCGACGGTAGCTGCGAGCCGAGTTGACAACGATCGGCGTATCAGGGAGATCGTTCAACTCGATCAGGTGACGACGCAGCGCACTCGACGCCAAAGCCAGGAACACGTCGTTCACCGTCACGCCGGCCCGCCGGCCGACCTCACGCACCCGATCAAGCTCAAGGCTCAGCCGCGTGTACACGCGATCGGTGGATGTAGGGCCCGAACGGGCGAGCCGCGGGGTGCGAGCCCGCCGGGGCGCCGAGTCGCTGGCCAGCGCAGCGCGCGCTGCGTCCATCCGGGCACGAGTGGCGAGTCGCAGTGGCTCCTCGATAGCGAAGCGGGTTTCGGCAGCGGCCCGCCACTGGTCGGGTGGCAACGGCCTGCCAGCTGGACGATGGCCGGTCGCAGGCGGCTGCTCGTCACTCAACCGGCCCAGCAGCGTCTGGAAGCCGATGCCATCGGTTACCGAGTGGTGCGCCGTGAGCAACATGGCGCAGCGGCCCGGCCCGGTTGATTCGAAGATGACGACGCTGAACGGTGGGCGGGCGAGATCGAGTTGTCGCATGCTGGCAGCGGCCGCAGCGGCATGAAGCTGCGGCTCGTTCACCGGCTCGGCGTGCCACGACACGTGGGCACTCAGGTCGCAGTCGGGTACATCGACCCAGACGTCCGAGTCGTACCCGTCGGGCGCCTGCTGCAATACCGCGAGCAGCGGGGTGTGGGCGAGCCTGGCCCGCAGGTGCTCCCACAGCACCTCGTGCACGGCGCGATCCAGCCCGGCGGGGATCTCCAGCGAGAGGAGCGCGCCGATCTGCATCGGCGTCGATGGTGTGTCGCTGAGCACCATGAAATGGTCGTCAGGCCGCAGCCGTCGCACACCGGGCGGATCGGCCGGTGTCTCGGCAGCGCCCTCACCGGCGGTCGGGGCCGCCATCAACCTGCAGCGTTGTCGCCGTCGAGTTGCCTCATGAATGGCATGATCTACTCCTCGTCGGCGGGGGCGGCGGGGATGTGGGGAAACAGTTCCTCGAAGGCGCCGATGGTGATGCGGCGGCGGTCTTCGGTTGAGAGATCGCCGAAGAGTTCATGCAGCGTCTTTTGGGTGTGACCGAAGGTGCCCTCGATGTGGGGGTAGTCACTTCCCCAGCAGACGTTGCGCCAGCCCATGGCGGTCATGGCCTTCACGGCGGAACGGTCGTGCTGGAACGAGGCGTAGATGTTCTCGTAGAGGTACTCGCTCGGTAGGCGCCGCAACTGCGGGCGCACGGCGGAGGAATGCTGACGGTAGCCCTCGTCCAACCGGTCCGCAACGAATGGGCCCCACGTCGCTCCACCTTCGGAGACGATCACTTTGACGTCGGGATGACGGTCGAACACACCGGCGGCGATCATCTTGGTGACAGCCCGCTGCCCGCCGTAGGTGGTCTCGGTGTAGTTGATCAACGCCCCGCCCGGCCCCCGGAAGTAGCCACCGTGAAACGAGTTGGCGTCATGCGCCTCAGTACCAATGTGGAACGCGACCCGCATGCCGGTTTCTTGGAATGCCGCCCACAGCGGTTCCCACACGTCGTAGTTCCAATCAGGCGCGCCGAGCGACGGAGTGACCGACAGATACCCGGCATGGAAGCCGATGCCCGCAGCCCGGTAGACCTCGGCTGCAGCGGCATCGGCGTCGAGCAACGGAATGGTCGCGGTCGGCACATAACGCGCGTTGAAGCGCTGGTATTCGATGGCCCAGTCGTTGACGGCGACGCAACCAGCGGCGAGTAGATCCGGGGAATGGATGGACGACATCCAGATACCGATGGAGGGATAGACCAGTTCGGCCCAGATCCCCTCACCGTCGAGGTCGATGAGGCGCAACGCCTTGTCGTTCGCTCCCGGCGCCCGCTCGACGACGGTCTGGCCGTTCTCGTCGGTGAGCCCAGCAGCACGAGGCATGCGACGGCGGAATTCCTGCCCGTCGATGGAGACCGTCTCGTGTAAGCCGTCCTCATCTTTGACGCTGCGGGGCATTCGAGCGGCGAGCTCAGGAGGCAGGGTGGTGGCGAACAAGTCATCCGGCTCGACGAGGTGTGAGTCACCGGAATTGGCCCAATATTTGGTCATGGTCAGTCCTCTCGGGTCAGGCGGGTAGGGGTCGGAAACGGGGCGTGGTCATTTCGTCGTTCACGTGATCCCACGCGATCTGCACACGGTCGCCGATACGCACCGCGTCGGGGTCGCAATCGATGATGTTGACCAGCATGCGAGCGCCAGCACCCTGGGTGCCGTCCAATTCAACGACGCCCGAAACATACGGGCAGATCGCAGCCAGATCGGGGTGCAGCGGATGGCGAACGACGGTGAAGGTGTAGATGGTGCCGGTACCCGGAAGTTCAACCCACTCGACGTCGCGGGTCTGGCAGATGAAGCAGAACGGCGAAGGAGGCATGCGGAAGGTGCCGCACGTCGTGCACCTGGGGGCGACGAGCCGATCTTCGAGCGCCGCATCCCAGAAGGGTTGGGTTATGGCGCTGGCGTGGGTTTCCGTCAAAATGTTGGGGAAGACGCCCTTGGTGAGCTGTCCGAAGTCTGTGGTCATGATGTCGTCGTCCTTATTTCCGCAGCAGGGCGCCTGAGACCGGCAGGCTGGCCGGACCTCCGGTCACCAGCGCGATTTCCGCGCCCTCGACTTGGTTAATGGCGGTGCCTCGCAACTGCTCGACCGCCTCACGCACGTGCGTCATACCAATGATGTACGCCTCAGACAGGTTCCCACCATGGGTGTTCACCGGGATGGTGCCGGTCTTGTAGCGGATGCTTCCGTCAGCGACGAACGGGCCGCCTTCGCCGATCGGGCAGAAGCCGTAGTCCTCCAATTGCATGATGACCATCGGCGAGAAATGGTCGTACAAGAGGGCAACATCGACGTCGGCCGGGGTGACGCCGGCCATCTCGTACATGCGCTTCGCGACGGGCCGGTGGCCTGACGAGGTGAACTCTTCGTCGGGTGCCTGGAAGTAGCGGAACAACGCCGGTCCCCAGCGGCCGGTGCCGCCGTGGTTGGCCGCCATGATGTAGACGGGCGGTTGGCGCAGATCCTTGGCCCGGTCGGCCGCGACAGTGATGACGGCGACCGCACCGTCGCTCTCCATGGTGTAGTCGAACAGGCAGAGCGGGTCGGAAATCATGCGGGCGTTGAAGTAGTCATCGAGCGTTAGCGGCTCGGTTCGAAGCGAGGTCGGGCGCTTCAGCGCGTTGTCACGCTGGCTCATGCACACCTCGGCGAAATGTTCACGCTTGGTGCCGTAGAGGTGCATATGACGCTGGGCCAACAGGGCGAAACTGTGGCCGGGCGAGAGCAGGCCGTTGTTGGCCGTGAAGGCTCCCGAGGGTGGGAACCCGCCGCCGCCGTAGGGGCTTGAGCCGCCTTCCGACATCATGGCGTAGGCCAACATGCCGCCAACGGCTGAACCGCCGAGCCGCTTCGTGAGTTGCTGCAGGGTCATCAAGGTGACGACGACGTTGGCCATGCCCGACTCGATCGCCGCGGCAGCGACACCGAGTGCGCCGACGCTCCCGCCGCCGCCGGAGGTGGTGGTCGTCGCCCATCGAACCTCGGGCACACCCAACTCGGCCGCCACCGCAGCCGGGTCGCAGGAACCGGAGTAGATGGAGAACCCGTCGAGGTCCTCGATCGTCAGGCCGGCATCGGCGAGGGCAGCGAGAATCGCAGTGCACCCCATCGAAAACTCCGACTCGGGGAACGACTGACCACGCTTGAAATACTGCGTTGCCCCCACCCCGACAATCGCAGTCTTGTCCTTAATGCTGCGTTCGCTCACCATGCGTAACCCTTCACACAGCCTCGCCACCGCTCCCCTGAGCGACCTCGGACCGCACCCATCACCGTAGCACCGCTCAGGCCAAAAATGAAAACGCTGTTTTCACTTTTCTGACCGGTTCTGCGAAGATTCGCCGAGCACTCCGACTGGTCGCAACCGACACATACACATCCGCTGCTATACTCCGTTGCATGGACGCCGCTACGAGGATCAGGACGGCACGGTCGACCGAAGGACTCACGCAAGCCGACCTGGCGAAACGAGCGGGCACAACCCAGTCAGCAGTGGCTGCCTACGAAAGCGGCTCGCGTAAGCCTTCTGCGTCGACGTTGGTACGACTGCTCGACGCATCCGGATTCCGACCCTCGCACGTCGTTGATCAGCATCGAGCCGAGATCCGACGCATCGCCGAGCGCCATCGAGGCCACAACGTGCGAGTTTTTGGCTCCATCGGGCGTAATGACGATACCCCCAACAGCGATATCGATTTGCTCATCCGCTTCGAACGGGGCACGTCCCTACTCGACGTTAGCGGCGTCGAGTACGAACTAAGCGAACTGCTGGGCGTCGAGGTCGACGTCGTATCCGAGGGCGGACTCCGGCTACCCAAGCACCAGTCCATCCTGGATGACGCCCGCCCGGTATGACCCCGACGAACGTGTGAACAGTTGGTGGCACGACCGCAAAGTCCGTGAAACATTGGAGGATCTGAAGGACTTCGCCACCCTCGCCAACGATCTGGTCACTCGCGGTTACGAGGTCTTCATGGCCGACCGCGTCCTACAAGTTGCCGGCGAGGCCATCATCACTCGCGTTGGCGAGGCAGCCAACCGGCTGCCCGACGGGTTCCAGAAGGACTTCCCCGAGATCCCCTGGCGACAAATCATCGACATGCGAAACCGCCTCGTGCACCACTACGAGGTCACCGACCCCGACCAAGTATGGACCGCCCTCGAAGAATCGCTCCCCGAGTTCATCCGAGCCCTCGGCCTCGAGTCCTTTGATCAGGAAGGCGGCCCGGCGGGCTGAAAACTCAGACCGAGCGGACCAGCGAGGGTGGGTCGTAATTATCGAAGGTGACGGTGTCGGTGGTGACGTCGAGGATGGCGTAGGAGAGACGTTTGCCGTTGGACCAGTCGCGGGCTTGGCCGACGGAACCGGGGTTGATGACCAGGGCTTGGCCGACACGCTCGGCCATTTGGGCGTGGGTGTGGCCGATAACGATGTAGTCGGCCTCGATGGCGGCGAGGCGTTTCAATTCGGGCGACTGCTTGGTGACGTACTGGTTGAACGGCTCGCACGGAAGTCTCCTTCGTTCAAATAGGTCTAGTAGTAGCGCCGAAGGAGCGGAGGAAAAGCTGCGTGGTATGCGCGGTGGCTTCGGGCCACGGCGGGCATTCTTCGCCGTTGATACGGGCTTGGATGATGCCGCTGACGACGCTCGCAACGGCGCGGGCATCTTCATCCGGGTCGACTGCCAGCGGGAACAAACCAGCGCGTTGGCCGTTGCGAATGATGTCGGCGAGCACCACGCGGCGAACTCTTGCGCCCTGGTGATTGGCCTCATCGAAGCCAACGGCAGAGCGGGCCTCCGCCGAGGTCAGTACCGACGTCTGGCGAGATCGGCGGGGCTCGTAGACCACGGCGAGTTGACGCTCGATCCAGGCATGCAAGGCCTCGACAGGCCCGGGTGCTGCTGCCACCACCTCGGCCAGTTCGAGGGCTACCCGGCTTTCAGCGGTGCGGTACATCGTGAGGATGAGCTCATCCTTCGATGGAAAATGCCGGTAGAACGCGCGTGTCGACAACCCGGCCGCGTCGAGAATCTGTTGCACCGACACCGGCTCACCGCTGGTGTGGCCGACGAGACCGTAAGCGGCGTGCATGATCGCATTGCGCTCATTGCCTTGGCGCTCAGCTCGGGTTAGGGGTGCGTCGATCATGGCTAGGCGACGATATCGCGGGCCCGAAGATCGGCGATAGCTTCCTCGGACAGGCCAAGCCGATCGAGGATGAGGTCGGTCTGCTCCCCCGCCAACACCGCCGGCAACGCCTGGGTCGCCGAGCGCGAATAGCGGATGTAGGGCGCTAGGCGTGGGTGCTCGTCCAGGGTCGGGTGCACGACATCGGCGACATATCCGCTGGCCCGACCATAGGCCGGGTCGAACAGGAAGTCCTCGATCGAGGCATTGTTTACGGCCATGCAACCCACGCCCTGGGGCAACAGCTCGTCTTCCCACGCCTGTGCCGATTTGGTCACAAACATCTCCGACAGTTCGGTGATGAGCGCCTTAGGGTGACGAGCGCGAACGGCTGGGTCGCTGTGCTTGGCTCGCAGGTCCGCATTGGGCGACAACGCCCTCGCGAGCCGGGCAAAGTCGACCTCGGCCGGCGCGGCCAGGAAGACATAGGTACCATCGGCTGCGTCGTAGACACGGTAGAGCGAGCCGAGACCGCGCAGGTCGGCTTCCGGCGCCGGTTCGTGGGGCGCGCCCGGGTACGTGACGCATTGGGCCGACATGGCGTGCCCGCCGGTGTTGAGCATGGAGGAGAACAGTTCCTGGCCACCGGCTCCCCTGGCTCGTGCGACCAAGCCGAACAAAATGGCACTCGCAACGCCCAGCGCTGCGAACCCGTCGGCCTGCGCGTTGGCCATGGCGCTGGCGGCGGAAAGCCGCCGGGCGCCGTCCTTTATCTCCTCCATCGTCAGATCGGCGCTTTCGGCGACGGTGACCCCAACGTTGGCGAACGGGATGCCACTGGCCGCGCCGATACTGGGCGCGTAGGCCGGCTTCTTGCCGTACGGGCCGTCGACGCCATAGCCCGGTGCGTTGACGTAGATGACGTTCGGGTTGCTCTTTCGCACCGCGGCGTAATCGAGGCCGAGTTTGGTCATGGCCCCGGCTCGGTAACCCTGGATGACGATGTCCGCTGTCGATGCCAACTGCTGCACGACCGCCCGACCCTCGTCGGTAGCGAGGTCAACGGCGATGCTTTCCTTGCCCTGCATCACCTTAAACCCGCCAGATTCGGGGAACGGCAGAATACGACGAATCATGTCGCCAACAAGCGGCTCGACCTTGATGACCCTCGCACCGAGATCGGTCAACATCGTCGTACCATGCGGCCCGGCAAACAACGTCGCCAGCTCCAAAATCGTCACGCCCGCCAACGGCAAGCCGGTACCACCAGCAGTAGCTGACGAGGGCGAGACGGCTGCTGGAGCCGACGTCGCTGCGGCAGCGAGCGCAAGGATCTCGGCCCGGTGTTGGTCGAGGGTGGGTGCACTGCGAGTCAGGTCAGCGGGTGTGCTCGCTGCCTTCACGATGGCAGCGGGTTGGCGGACGACGCCTCGCTCGATGTCCTTGATCTCGACGACGAAACCGTCATGGGCCAACTGCGGGTGATCGAGCGCCCCCGGGCCTTGGCGGAACTGTTCGGCGAAAACGTTTGGATCCGCATCGAATACGTCCTGCCACTCGGCGAGCGTCTTCTCGCGGGAAGCTTCCAGCATCCTGGTCCACAGTTCCATGCGCTTGTCGGCGTCGCCATCGAAGAGAGGCAGGCCCTTCCAATTCTCGTCGGTGAACATCCACGCCAGGCCAAGTGACTTCATATGGGCAGCGAACAGGTGCGGGGCAACCGCGGCGAACTGCAGCCACCGGCCATCCTTGGTGAGGCAGACGAGCAGCATGAACGTGAGCGGGCTGGCCGGGCGACCCTGGTCATCGTAAGGATCGGATTTGGTGAACGCGTCGGGCCACCGGTCGGCGATCAGGTGCTCGAACCATGCCCACGTGTCGAGGGTGGTGCACGCCTGCAGCAGGTTCGTTTCGACCCATTGGCCGAGCCCGCTCGTCTCCCGTTCGTACAGCGCGGCCAGAATCCCATGGATCGCCACCTGGCTGGCCGCAAACGACGCGAACGGAACGTTCACAAACGGCGGCTCAGAGAACGGGCTCATCCGCCGGAACGTTCGGAACACGCCCAACTTGGCGTGCACGAGACCCTCAAAGCCGGGCGCATCGGCGTACGGGCCTTGCCGACCGAAGCCGGTAATCGAGATGTAGATGAGCCGCGAATTCAGCTTGCTCAGTTCGGCATAGCCAAGACCCAAGGCGTCCATCGCACCCGGATGCTGTGTCTCGATCAGCACGTCGGCAGTCGCTGCAAGGTTGCGGAAGATCTGACGGTCGGCTTCGTCGGCCTTGTTCAGCACGATGGAGCGCTTCCCGCGAGCCCAGAACGGGTAGGCCGCGTGATGGCGGATGACGGCACCGCCCGCCGACTCGACCTGGATGACATCGGCACCGAAATCGGCGAACAATTGGCTCACCTGCGCGCCCACCCTATTGGGGGACACATCAATAACTCGAAGCCCCGCGAACGGACCCATCCCGACCCCCTGATTCTCCGTCGAGCGACAAATCGTCGCAAACGGAAACGTCATTTTCATTTTACTGTAGCCGACAACCGAATCCACTTGGCCGGAACCTTCCTGAACGGATGTCCGTCGATGCGCTTCGCACGACGCGCCGACGAACCGGGCCGCCACGGCTACATGGCAGCCGGGTTGGTGCGTTAACTTGACGTTGATGTCAACTGACGGCGCCCCCCGCCTGCTCAGCCGGGAGTTCCGTACGCTCGGCCTGGCTACCATGCTCTTTTTCGGTTCGATGGGTGCGGTGAACCCGATCCTGCCGAAGTTCGTCGTGGATGAATTGCACGGAAGCACCACGGTTGTCGGTCTGGTCCTCGGGTCGTTTGCCGTTGCTTCATTGTCGTTGCGAAGCGTGTTCGGGCGACTCGCCGGGCGACGCGGTGCCCGCCTGCTGATGGTGATCGGCGCCGTGCTCGGCGCACTCGGCATGGCCACCTTCTCCGCCACGTCGAGCGTGCCGGTAGCGATACTCGGACGGTTGCTGCACGGCGGTGCAATGGCTGCGATCATGACCGGTTCGACCGTGCTCGCCATTGATCTGGCACCGGTCGAACGACGGGGCGAGGCGGCCAGTTACATCTTGGTATCGTTCCATTTCGGCCTCGGACTCGGGCCGCTCTTCGGCGAATTCGTCATGGCTCGATCGTCGTATCACGGGGTCTTTCTCGCCCTGGCTGGACTCATTGTTGCCAGCGGCGCAGTCGCCGCGCTGCTTCCCCACCGACCCGGGCATCCCGACGCGCCAGCCTCGCCCTGGGTACACCGCCAAGGCGTCACGCCCGGCATCATTGCCGCGTTCGGCATCGTACCGTTCGTTACCATGAGCACTTTCGTGCCCCTCTATGGCCGTCAGATCCATCTCAACTCGGTCGGGCCGGTATTCGTGGTCGCTTCAATCAGCATCGCGTTCGCCCGTATCGCATTCGGCCGAGTACCCGACCGCCTCGGCCCCATCCGCAGTACGACCATTGCGTTGTCACTGTCGGCGGCCGGTGCGGCGGTGCTGGCTGGTTGGGCAACCCCTATGGGTGTGTTCGTTGCTGCGGCGGTGCTCGCTGGCGGTATGGCGCTGCAGACCCCATCGCTGATTCCCGCCGCCGTCGTTGATGTTGAACCACACGAGCGGGCGTCTGCCATGGCGACGTTCACCATGTTCAGCGATCTGTCCGTCGCGCTTACTGGGCCAGTTCTCGGCCTTATCGCGGCGAGAGCGAGCTACCGGATGACGTTCATCACCGCTGGCCTCTGCGCTCTCGGTGGACTGGTCGTACTGCACACGTACCTGGCGCCAAACTACCGACCCGGCGCAGCTGACCGCGCGACGACAGGCCTTGCCGATCTGGCGACCGGCGTCGGAGAGATGTAGGTCGAGGATGAGTTCTGGTCGTCACTTGACGATTGTGTCAGGTAAGGTCCGGACGGTAACCAGCACGTCACCCGGTTCACAGAATGGGGTCAGCAATGGACAGTTTTCCGCGAGCAGAGATTGAAGCAGCGTTCAAGAACTACTTCATGGTCGGGCCGGTGATGGAGGACTGGATTGGCTGGTCGAAGCTGTTCACCGACAATGCCGTGTACTTCGACCACTTCTACGGGCGCTTCCACGGCCCCAAGGAAATCGAGCTGTTCCTCGAGTCGACCATGATGTTCGGCCGCCACTGCTACACCTCGCTGGTTTGGTACAACATCGAAGGCAATCGCATCGTGTGGAAGGGCATGAATACCGCCGATCATCCCGACCCGACACAGCCACCGTTCGTGTTCCCTTCGCTTCAGATCATCGAGTACGCCGGCGACGGCAAATGGTCATCGGAGGAGGACTGGTGGATTCAGTCCGAGATGAAGGCCTACGCCAAGGGTTACTGGAAGGCGTGCCAGGCCATTGACCCGCACTACGCCGACAAGATGTCCCGCGAGCATTGGGGCGAGATCGTTTGGGCCCGCCCGCCTGTCGGCCACGTCGCCCGGCCCTCGTGGTGGGGACGCGAGGAAGAGATTCCTGTCATCCGCCGCATCGAGGACATGACCTTCGGCGTTCGCGTCTAGCGACGTTCAGCGCCTGGCGAGGGCGGCGTCGAGCTGCGCGAGAAGGATCGGGACTTCAGCGAGGGCACGCAGGGCGTCATTGAGGTGGGTGCAGCCCTCGGCGCGGGCGAGGCGTTGCAGCACCGTGGTGCGCAACTCATCGAGCTGCGTGCCGATGACAACGCTGGCGGTGTTGACCGCTGACGGGCACTCCCGGAAGGGCAAGATGCGGGCCTCTGGGCTGACCGTCAGTAGTGTCAGCGTCTTGGGGTCGGCAGTGGCTCGCAACACATATTCGTGAATGGCGACTCGCCCGTGGTTCGGGTCACCGGCAGAATCTTGGAAGCCGGAGTCGATCACGATCGTGCCGTCGACCGGGTCACGCCACACGTCGATACGACGGGCGCGTCGCATCGAGGTGGGTGGAAGGTCAGCCAACTTGTGCCACCCTTCGGGATCGGCATCGTTGACGAGCGATGGGACGATCTGCACGCGGTGGGTGCCTCCGCCGGCTCGTTGTTCATCGAGCGCTCCCGAGCCGGGGGCGAAGCCAATGCAGACACCCTCCATATCGGGGCGAATCGTCAGGCTCGGTCGGCCCATCCACTCGTCACGCCAACGCGACCAGGCAAACCCGGCAATGAGGCTGGCACCGGAAATGTCATCGAGCAGCAGGTACAGCGGCGTGCCCATCTCCCGCTCACCAGGCAGGAATTGGTCGAGCGCACCACGCAGGTAGCCGCCACCACGATGCCCAACGAGGTCGCTTAGGCCAGCGCGGCCAGACGACGCAGTGATGTCTTCAATGGTGCGATTGCCGCCGATGCCAACGCTGGTAGTTGCAGTACCAACGACTATCGGTGCGTCGCCGACTTCACGCGTGACCGCGTCACGGGCGCTGCCGTCGAGGCGCAATTGGGTGTCGAAGCCTCCGGGCCAGGTCATGTCGACGGTGGACGTACGGCGGATGGAATGGCGCGGCCGCACCGGCGCCGGCCCAACCGGGCCGGCTACCGCCTGCAGGGGGTCACGCTCGATCGGGGCGATCAGTTCTTCGATCCCTTGGTTCCGAAGCGGATACCGGCGTCGAGTCGGATGACTTCACCGTTGAAGTACGGGTTGTCGACAATGGCCATGGCCATACGAGCGTACTCGTCGGGCCGGCCCATACGCTTGGGGAACGGCACGACCGGGCCCCACTCGGCCTCAATGGCCTCGAGCGACTGACCGTAGGCCGGGGTAGCAAACACGCCCGGGGCGATGGTGCCGACGCGGATGCCGACGACAGAAAGGTCACGAGCGGCGGGCAGGGTCATGCCGATGATGCCGCCTTTGGCTGCGCCGTAGGCAACCTGGCCGATGGTGCCTTCGAACCCGGCAATGGACGCGGTGTTGATAATGACGCCACGCTCACCGGTATCTTGCGGCTCGTTCTTGGCCATGGCCGCAGCGGCAAGGCGCAGCACGTTGAAGCTGCCGTTGAGGAAGATCTGCACGACCTTCATGAACTCTTCGAGGGCGAGCGGCGCGCCGTTGCGATCGAGCGTGCGTCCGCCGCCGGGGCCTCCGTGGGTGTCGACCGAGACCCGAAGCGGGCCCATCTCGACCGCGGCGGCGATCGCCGCGTTGACGCTGTCTTCGGAGAGCACGTCGGTCTTCACGAAATAGGCGACGCCGGGGGTTACAGCGTTGAGCTCATCGGCGAGCGCCTGGCCGGTTTCTTCCGCCAAATCGGCAATGACGACGCGAGCGCCACCAGAAACGAGGCGACGAACCGTAGCGGCGCCCAATCCGCCGGCTCCACCGACGGCGAGTGCACTAGAACCTTCGAGTTGCATGGTGTCTCCCTGGACTGAACGCGTGTGTCAGAAATCTAGCCCCGATGTCCGCCACTTGACGACACCGTCAACTTCAAAGCAGCATCACCAGATGGACTTCACCTTCTCGGCCGAGGACGAGGCATTCCGGCTGGAGGTGCGCACTTGGCTGACCGAGCATCTCGTCGGCGACTTCGCCACCCTGGGCACCGGCTCTGACCTGGGCGAAGGCGACGAACTGGTGCTTCGCAAGGCCTGGGAGCGCGAGTTGGCCGACGGTGGCTGGATCGGCATGGGCTGGCCGAAGCAGTACGGCGGGCGCGATCTGCCGCTCAGCCAGTTGATGATTTTCACCGAGGAATACGTACGGGCCGGAGGGCCGCAACGGTGCGGATTCTTCGGGGAGCAGCTGCTCGGCCCGACGATCATGATGTTCGGCACCGAGGAACAGAAGCAGCGCTTCCTTCCCCCAATCCTGCGGGCGGAAGAGTTCTGGTGCCAGGGGTTCAGTGAGCCCGATGCTGGCAGCGACTTGGCGAATATCCACACTACGGCCGAGCGTGATGGCAATGAATGGGTCATCAATGGTCAGAAGATTTGGACGAGCCTCGGGCACATTGCCGACTGGATTTTCGTTGTCTGCCGCACCGACCGGAATGTCACCAAGAAGCACGACGGCATCAGCTTTATCCTGTGCCCGATCGCCCAACCCGGTGTCGAGCTGCGCCCGATCAAACAGATCACTGGCACCGCCGAGTTCAACGAGGTGTTCTTGACCGATGCGCGTACCGCCGCCGACCTGGTCGTTGGCCCGGTCGGCAAGGGATGGAATGTCGTGATGGCCACCCTGGGCTTCGAGCGCGGCACCGCGTTTCTCGCGCAACGACTCCGATTTGCCGAGGAATATCGCAGGGTCGCAGCATTCGCTCGTGAGCGTGGTCACGGCGATGACCCGGTCATACGGCAGCGGCTGGCCGATGCCTATATCGGCTTGGAGATCATGCGTTACTCATCGATGCGCACCATTACCAACCTGGCCAAGGGTGGCGTGCCTGGCCCCGAATCATCGACGGGCAAGCTGTTCTGGTCGGCGTGGCATCAGCGCCTCGGCGAGCTGGAAATGGACCTAATGGGTGCCGATGGCCAGATCCTCACCGACGGCCTGCTCGGCGATTTCCAATACACCTTCCAGTTCTCCCGCTCGCACACGATCTACGCCGGTTCGTCCCAGATCCAGCGCAACATCGTCGGCGAACGAGTGCTCGGCCTCCCCCGCGAGCCGGGCTGACCCATCACAACCATCCCTTGGAGCACCGATGACGCTTGATGACCTGATCGCCCGTGAGAGCATCCGAGACCTGGTGTCGCGGTATAACGCCAACGGGGATACGGGTCGGTTTGAGCGGGTGTTCGAGTTGTTCGCCGAACACGCCGTAATGGAACTTGGGCCCCCCGGTGAGCCGCCCGAGGTCTACAACGGGCGGGAGGCACTCAAGCAAATCTTTCTCGGGGCGCAAGGCCGCATTGGCGAGAACACAAAGGCCGGTGGCCCGAAATACCTGCGGCACTTCACTGCGACGCACCAGATCGACCTGATCGACGCCGATCACGCAACCGGACGCTGCTATTTTCAGGTGCTCATGTCCCGAGGGCTCGATCATTGGGGTCGTTACGTCGATCGTTATGTTCGCATTGATGGCCGTTGGTTCTTTGAGCACCGGCGGGTCTACGTCGATGGCCAGACTGAGGACAGCTGGTTCACCAAGTGAGATTCGCCGTGCAGCACGGCGTCGGCGACAAGCGGTGGGTGCCCGAAATCATTTCGCCGCGGGAAGTGAAGCGCTTCGCGCAGACCGCCGAGCGGCTTGGGTTCGATGCCATCTCGTTCACCGATCATCCGGCTCCGTCTGATCGCTGGGTTGATTCCGGTGGCGAGGGCGTCGCCGATCTGTTTACGTCGCTGGGGTTCTGCGCCGCCGTCACGTCAACCGTTCGGCTGATGACGTTCGTTTTGGTGCCGACCTATCGCAACCCGTTTGTCACCGCTCATCAGGCCGCGACGCTCGACCATCTCAGTGAGGGTCGGGTCACCCTTGGTATGGGTACCGGGTATTTGAAGTCGGAGTTTTACGCGCTCGGCGTCGATCCCAACAACCGTCGCGAGCGGTTCGAGGAAGCCATGACGGTCTGCAAGCAGGTGTGGGCGGGCCAGGAAGTCACGCAGGAGGGCTACGGCTATTCCGCCCGTGGCGTGCGCTCGGTGCCCGCCGCAGTGCAGCGCCCGCATCCGCCGTTGTGGCTGCACGGCAACACCGATTGGGCGATCGATTGGGTCGTGCGTGAAGGCCAAGGCTGGATGGGCATGATGATCGGCGAAGACCGCATCGGCACGCTGCGCACCCGGGCCATTCCCACCCTTGATGCCTACGAGGCGCGTCTCTTCGACGTGCGCGCTGCGTGCGAGCGCCACGGGCGTGACCCCGCCACGATCGAGATCAGCAACAACGGCATCTGGTCCATGCTCGACATCGAAGCCGGTCTCGATGCCGAAAAGATGCGAGACGACGTCGGCCGCCTCACCGCGATGGGCGTCGACTGGATCGCCTTCAACATCTGCGGCCACGACCCCAATGCCTCCATCGACACCCTCGAATGGTTCGCCACCGAAATCATCCACCGCTGACCCCATGGCAGGTCCGGATCTTCGCAAGTTCGGGGATGTTTGCATTCTGACTCACTATTCAGGATTGTCGATAACGCGTTGATCGTTGGCCCGGACCGCCGTCGCGAACGACGAGTCCTCGGTCGATCAAGACGCGAAGCGACTTTCGAACGAAGTCCGGGGAAACACTGAGTTGGGCGGCAATTTCCTGGGCAGCGAGGGCTCGCGTCCTGAGCGCATCAAGCACCCGTTGCTGAGCAGGCGTAATTGCGAGGGCTCGCTGGTCGCGCCCAGACTTGCGGTCGGTCCTGCGGAGCACAGCTGTGAAGCTCAGCGCCTGATCGAAGAACAGCGGGGGAAGTAGGCCGGCCGCTGCGGTCGCTCCGAGGATTTTGGGAATTCCCGTCGCGAGCGCTTCCACGGCATTGCCGTCTGCCATTCCGACAAACTGGCAGATTCGCAGAAGCGTGAGATTGCGGGCTGAGCTCAAGGCTTGTTGGCCGAGGCGGTCGACAGACACTCCGAACAGGCCTCCGGGATTGGTCAGGACGAGGCGATCGTCGGTTATGCGCAGTTCGATCGTGCGTGACCACGACCAATCGGCCAGTTCGCGGTGTACGAGCGAGTTTGCGACGAGTTCCCTAACCGCAACCGGTGGTAGGTCGTAGCTGTCGCCAACTCGGCCGGTGAGCGAGTTCTCTCGAACCCGTCGTCTGCTGTGGCCTCGGACCCAGTTGATTGCGTCGTTGAGCATGACGGGGATCGGACCGGAGAAGCGAGCGCGATCACCGACTCGGATGTCCTCGGCGTCGTCGGAGGTCGGTGCCGCAGCGGCCTGAATAACAAAGTTCGGGAACCATTGCTGGGGCAGGTCACCGAGGGCGAGCAAGCCCGCAGTCGTTAGTTCGCCCGACGTCGTCAGCACCCCACTTTTGATGAGAACCGTGTTGTCGTCCCGGTAACGTCGGAACCGTTGGTCGCCGTCTCGGATCGACGTGACGTAGCGCTCGACGAGGTCGGTATCGAGGTCAGCGCGGCTCGTGCCGGGAACAGTTGCGAGGTCAAAGCGCGGCTGCCCGCGGTTGACGTAGAAGCCTTGAATTTCCAACTCGGAAAGCTGGTAATCGCCGTCCCAGAACCGGAGATAAGCCGCTCGGCTTCGCTTCACCCGACACGGTTTTGCCGACATCGGTGTTTCGTCGATCTCCGCCGCAACAATGGTTTCACCTTCGAACGTCACGGCTTCAACCCGCATCATGATCGGCGGTTCGAAGGCTTGGCGCGCTTGCGATGCAAGTGCCGCCATTAGCTGTGCCGGATTCGTCAGGCGGACGGCCGAAAAGGCACGGGCCTCATCGACACCGAGCAGAATCAGTCCACCGCCCGGTAGGTTGGCGAACGCCGACATCGTCGCGAGAATTGACTCCGGCATGCCACCCGCTGCAGCTTTCGCCTCGACGTTCGTCGTGTCGGAACCGTTCTGACGGAGCCGTTCAATGACTGCCTCGATGTCAACCACGTCAAAATAATACCAAATAATACTCGACGTGTATTGGATAGTCTTGTCTTGTATTGGATGAACTCGCTCGCACGTCGAAATTCATTCCAACTGCTGATCCCTGCAGCGTTCAGCCGACCCCCCGGATCTACGCAAGTTCGGGGATGAGCGGGGCGTAGCGGTCGAGGTAGGTGAGGGTGGTGGTGGGGTCGTCCCAGGCGGTGCGAGCGCCGCCGATAATGGTGCGCACGATGCCGAGGTCGCGGTATTGGTGCAGGGCTTCGGGCGTGGGGTCGCCGAACGTAAGCATCGAGATGGGGATTTCACGGCCGGCGTCGGCGGCGATCTGGCGGAACTTGGCGACGCGCTTGGGAACATTGCCGAGAGCGACGTCCATGGGCATCCATTCATCGGCCCAACGCACGGCATGCTGCGTGCCGAGCGGGCCACCAGTACCGAGCAGCACCGGGGGCCGCTGCAACGGCTTGGGGAAACTCCAGATCGGATCGAAATCGAAGAACTCGCCGTGGAACTCCGACTCTTCGTCGTTCCAACAGGAACGGAGCGCGCCGACGCATTCCTCCGTGGCCCTATATCTCTGTGACCACGAGATATCGGGTCGGTGGTTGGCCAATTCCTCAGCGTTCCAGCCGACGCCAACGCCGAACAAGATCCGTCCGCCCGACAGCACGTCGAGCGTCGCCACCGACTTGGCCAGGTCGAGCACGTGGTGCTCGAGCACGAGACAGATGCCGAGGCCGAGCTGCAGTCGCTCGGTCGCTGCCGCTGCCATCATGAGACCCACGAAAGGGTCCATCATGCGGCGGTACTGGTCGGGCATTGGACCACCGGTTGGGTAGGGCGTGGCCCGAGAGGCAGGGATGTGGGAATGCTCGCCATAGAAGAGCGACGTGAAGCCACGGTCCTCCAACGCCTTCGCCAGGACGTCGGGCCGCACTTCGTCGGGCGTGTTCATCGAGCTGAAGCCGAGTTCCATAACGGTTACCGGGGCTCTCTGGGCAATCCCAGGTTGCGTTCGCCGAGGATGTTCTTCATGACTTCGGTCGTGCCGCCAGCGATGGTGGAGGAGCGACTGGTCAGCAGATGGTGGGCAGCTTCGGGTTTGATCCCGGCAATGCCATCCATACCGGCCAGGTCGATCCCGACTTCCGCGAGTGACTGATGCAGTATCGAGAACGTCTGCTTGATCAGCGAAGCCGCGGCCCCCGAGGCGGCGATGTCGTTGATGTTGGCGAGCGCCCGCTCTCCCATCCACTGCATAATGCGGGCCTTCATATACACGTCGAGTACCCGATTGCGAAGCGGCACCGACGCGTCTTTCACCGTGGGCGAGTGGATCAGTTCCATCACGTCATCCACCAGTTGGCCGGAGATGCTGATGACGCCGGCTCGCTCGAACCCGAGCGTGGCCATCGTGACCCGCCAGCCCTCGTGTAACGGGCCGAGCAGTGCGCTGCGAGGCACGAACACATCCTCGAGAAACAGCTCGGCGAACTCTGCGTCACCGTTGATCTGGCGGATCGCTCGCCGAGTCAAACCGGGCGTATCCATCGGCACGAGAATGGCCGAGATGCCGGCATGCTTGGGGGCGTCGGGGTCGGTGCGGGCCAGCAGCATGCAGTGGGTGGCGGTAAGGCCGATCGACGTCCAGACCTTCTGCCCGTTGATGACAAAGCCGTCGTCGGTCACAACAGCCCGGGTGCGAAGCCCGGCCAAGTCGCTGCCGGCATCGGGTTCGCTAAAGCCCTGACACCAGAACTCGGTACCACTCAAAATGGCGGGAAGATGCTTACGTTGCTCGGGTGTGCCGAACGCGTTGATGGTCGGCCCGACGTTGTTGGTGCCGAACACGGCCACACGACGGGGAGCACCGGCAAGGGCGAATTCTGTGTCGCACGCGAGGGTGTCAACAACGCCGAGGCCACGACCGCCAACCTCGACCGGCCACTGCGGCGCGCCCCAACCGGCTCGACCCAATTCCTGCTGGAAATCGACTAGTGCATCCCATTCCTCGCTGTCACCCCAGCGAGCCCGGCGGCGCGCCATGATGTCGGCCAGCACCGGCCGAAG
>JANMCE010000125.1:0-3969 GCA_031360915.1 Actinomycetes bacterium
CGCCGGTGCCCGCTCCGACCTCAACCACGGTCCCTGTGAACCCTCCGAGCACCTCTGCTTTACGTTCACCGTGCTGCTGGTGCACCCGGCCAGCCGACGCCTCCAACACCCGGGCCTCGACACGAGAACGGCACCGGGCCTTGGCGAAGTCCAACGGATTGCGTTTCACACCGGTCATTCTCGCAGGCCGCCCTGTCGGCCTGAACACCGCGACGCATCGGTGGCGAAGCATGAGTGGCACTCGCGAGGTTGGTCAGAATCGCCAGGCCTCGCGCTCCGCCGAGGACCGGATCCCTAAAATCTGATCAGCTCAGGCCACGACGAGGGCCGGCCAACTGGCGTCCACGGGCCCAAATCCGTGGGCGGAAACTATTCTCCTCCCACGCTCCTCCCACAGACACCGGCAAATGACGGTATCTGGCGGTCACCCACGGTAAGTCGACCGAGCAACCCACAGGCGCTCCAAGCTGGTAAAGTACCTGCTCAGAGGCCTGTGGGCCTGCAATTTCAAGGGCGCCCCCGGTAGGAATCGAACCTACGACCTGCGGTTTAGGAAACCGTTGCTCTATCCCCTGAGCTACGGGAGCGAAGTTGCCAGACTAGTTGGCGGGCGAGAGGAAACACTGTAGGAAACCTGACTCGACGCCAATCCCGGGCTGCCGATCAATGGGGTGTGTCCGAAAAACGATCAAGCGTCACTCTGAGCAAGCTGCTCCGTAACGAGGGCCAACACATCGAGACGCTCTCGTACGCGCTCTGGTCGTTGCGTCGCAACGTTCTGGCCGGCCATCTCATGGCCAGCAAGACACAGGACGGTGACGTCCTCAATGCGCTCTCCCAACTCCGAGCGCTCGAACTGCAGCGCGCCCTCCAGGCCGCAGGCCTCGCTCAGGAACTCGCTATCGATGAGGACGCCCCGCTCCTCGAACTCGCACAAGCGCTCACCGAGCCGTGGCAGGCACCACTGCTCAGCCATCACATCGCGCTCTCGGCCGCGGTCGCAGAGGTTGACGCGCTCACCGCCGAGATCAGCCACCACCTGCTTGTAGCTGCTCCCACTCGCCACGGTCTGGCCGATCAGCTCATCCACGCCGTGCCGCGTTCTCTCGTCTGGTTCCTGCGCACCCCCGCCGGCGTTCGCCTGCCGTAGGCGACCGACCAAACCGCAGCGCCCCCACGCGCCAGCCAGCACGAGTCACGTCTGGTTTCACTCCGTGCAATGAGGCGTGACCGAAAAGCGGTAACCATGCCAACCTCGCGCCCCCCGACCACGCGCCAGGCCCGAAAACGGCGAAACGGCCTGGCCGATCCCCCGCAGGGTCAGCCAGGCCGTTCTACCAAACATCAGGCGGTCTTGGTCTGGTCCAGACGGTTGCGCCATTCGGACTGGGTGCCGACGGCCGCGGCGTAGCCGGCCTTGCGACGGGCCATGCGACCCGAGATAGCGATCGCTTCGGCGTCATCTTCGCCGTCGTCGTACTGCGCCTCAATGCCTTCCTTCAGCATGACGAGGGCTTCCGAACGAAGCTGCGACACCCGGCTCTCGGTGACGCCGAGGAATTTGGCGAGGTGCTCCGAGCTCTGGTTCTCGAGGAAGTAGCCGACGATCACAATGCGGTGACGCTCGGGCAGAAGAGAAACAGCGTCACGCAGGTAGGCCCGGAGCTCGCGGCCTTCAAGTTCTTCGGACGGCTCAAGAGTGGTGCGATCGCACAGACCGTCGATAAGGCTGACATCTTCAGAGTCGCCCGACACCTTCTGGTCAAGCGCCAGCACGACTGAGCGGAAGACACGGTCGCGGAACGAGGTGATGTCTTCCACGTTGGTGCCCATGGCCGCTGCCAGTTCGACTGTGGTGGGAGTCCGAGCTAAGCGGTTCGCCAGTTCCTGCTCAGTCGAGTCCACCCGGCGGCTCATGGCCCGAACCGAGCGTGGCGCCCAGTCGGCGGCCCGAACCGCATCAAGCACGGCACCACGAATGCGCTGGGCTGCGAAACGCTCGAAAGGAACGCCCCGCTCGCCATCAAAGCGATGTGCTGCTTCCACCAGTCCGAGCACCCCCGCCCGAACCAATTCCCCTCGGTCCACGTGCCTCGGGAAGTTCACCGCCGTCTGCACAACAACCTGCTCGACCAACGGGAGGAACTTCTCCACGTCATGAACCGTCGTAATTTTTTCCATTCGAATCCGCCCTATCCGCCATGGACCGTAGTTGGTCCGTCACTTCCCGCAGTCACAGTTATAAGTCACGCCCCGTGACGACTACAACACTTTGAGAGCAAATTGAGGTGAAATGAGCTGACTGAATCAATGACACGCGTGTAGTTACAACGCTGAGTGGTCAAAACTTAATCCTGACCAATCAGGTCGACAATTAGAAGTCGCGGCGATAGAGTGGGCCAAAAGTACCGATAACTCATCTCAAGGAGTAACCCCATGGCCGTTCGACTTGGCGACACCGCCCCCGACTTCACCGCTGACACCACCCAGGGCAAGATCAACTTCCACGAGTGGCTGGGTGATAGCTGGGGCGTCCTCTTTTCCCACCCCAAGGATTTCACGCCGGTCTGCACCACCGAACTCGGCTACGTGGCCAAGATCAAGCCCGAGTTCGACAAGCGCAACGTGAAGGTCATTGGCCTGTCGGTCGACTCGGTCGAGAGCCACATCAAGTGGGAAGGCGACATCGGCGAAACCCAGGGCACGCCGGTCAACTTCCCCATGATCGGGGACGCCGACAAGCACGTGTCCGACCTCTACGACATGATCCACCCGAATGCCAACGACACCTTCACCGTACGATCGGTCTTCGTCATCGGGCCGGACAAGAAGGTGAAGCTCACCATCACCTATCCGGCTTCCACTGGCCGCAACTTCGACGAGATCCTTCGCGTCATCGACTCCCTGCAGCTCACCAGCAAGTTCAGCGTGGCCACCCCGGTCAACTGGGTGAATGGCGGCGACGTCATCATCGGTGCCGCCATCAGCGACGAAGACGCCAAGGTGAAGTTCCCGGGCGGCTGGACCACGGTCAAGCCATACCTGCGGGTCCTCCCCCAACCCAAGTAACACCGGTCAGGCAGCAGCCCGACGCAACACCCAGTGTCCGAACGCCCCGCCCGAAATGGGCGGGGCGCTTTCACGCCCGGAAACTGATCATCTGATTGGATGACGGCCCCTCAGCATGGCGATGGACGCTGACTACGCCGGCGGTCGCTACCGTTGGCTCAGTATGGCGACCCGTCCGCACCCGATCTTGTGGTTCCGCCGCCATCCCCGCATCGCCGATGCCCTCCTCGCGGTAGTCATCGCTGTCCTTGCTATCACCGTCATAGCGACCAACACCGCGGACGACACACCTTCGGGACTTCGCATTCCCCGCAGCACCGATGTGTTCGGGGTCGGCCTCGTCGCGGTTGGCGCCCTGTCGTTGACCTGGCGACGCGTGAAGCCGCTCCCGGTACTCGTCGTCTCGCTCACCATGCTTATCCTGCGGGAGCGACTGAACTACCCGTCTGGTGGCGACTCTCTTGCCCCCATCATCGCGGCGTACACGGTGGCAGTCACGACCGACGCACGACGCCGCTTGGCATGGATCGCCGGCAGCGTGCTGGCCGTCGTCACGTTCTTCACCCTGTTCGATCTCGGCGTACTCACGACCGGAAATTTCGTCGGTTCGCTCGTTAGTAATGTGGTCGTCTTCGGCACGGCGTTCCTCCTCGGCGACAACTTGCGCCAGCGTCGCCAGAGACTGGTCGACCTGCAGCAGCGCAACGCGTTCCTAGAGCGCGAGCAAGGTCTGCTCGCTGATCGCGCGGTCGTCGCCGAACGCACCCGCATCGCCCGTGAGCTCCACGACGTCGTCGCTCACTCCGTCAGCGTGATGGCCATTCAAGCCGGCGGAGCCCGTCGCGTTGTCCACACCAAACCCGATCTCGCGGTCGAGGTGCTCACCACCATCGAGACCAC
>JANMCE010000407.1:0-4443 GCA_031360915.1 Actinomycetes bacterium
TTGCAGGCATCGTCGCGCTGAGGAATCTTGGTTTGGAACTCGTAGTAGATGGTGTAGCGCCCGGGCTTGTCGAACACCAGCTTGCAACTCTCCCCGCCCGGCACGCGCACGCGGCCGAAGCTGTCAACCGTCTTGGACAGCGTGGAGATTGAGTTGGCGATGAGGATGCCGCCGACGACGAGCCCGGCCAGGATCGAAAGGGCGCCGAGCCAGTACCAGATTTTTTCCGGTTTCACGGCCGGTGGAGTGATGGCATTCACGGGGCTGACTCACAGTACGTCGGGACGGACGCCTCGGAAGTGGACGCCATCAAGCTAGCCGCGACGCTACGAGGTAAAGCCGCTCATCGGGCTGCACTACAGCGACGCGGGCCCAGCCTGATGATGACGAGCCGTAGAAGTCTCCGGGGCTGACGAGCGCTCCCCCTGCCGCCGCCAGGTCATCGGCGAAGGTCCAGCCGTCGCCGACATGGGCCCACAGGTAGAACCCGCCGGCGGGCGGGGCGAACGTATGGCCCGACCACCGCGTAAGCAGTTCGCCGACACGATCGAGGCGGCGGCGGTACCGCTCACGCTGCACCCGCACGTGATCGTCATCCTGCAGCGCAACCGTCGCCGCGGCCTGAGCAGGGCCGGGCACCATGAGGCCTGCGTGTTTGCGAACCTCTTTGAGATAGCCGACCACGTCGTGATCACCGGCGTAGAAACCGACGCGCACACCTGCCAGGTTGGAGCGTTTCGACAGGCTGTGCACGCTGACGAGACCGGTGGTGCCGTGCTGCAACACGCTTTGGGCTGAACCGTCCCACGTGAACTCGCAGTAGCACTCGTCCGACAAGATGAGCACGTCGTTGGCGCGTCCCCACGCGGCGATTGCGCGAAGATCGTCGATGGCGCCCGATGGGTTTGACGGGCTATTGGCCCAAAGACAGAGCGCGTCCTTGGCATCGGCCGGGTCAATGGCTGAGAGGTCGAGCCCGCCGGTGGCGTTCATCGGAACCGCCACCGGTTTGCATCCGGCCAGGATGGCGCCCATCTCATAGGTGGGATAGGCGACCGCCGGAAACAGCACGACGTTACGGTCGGGGGTACGGAGCTTTAGGTAGCTGGGTGTGGATGCGACGAACTCTTTGGTGCCGATGCACGCGGCGATGTCGGCGGTGGGGATGTTGATGTCGAAGCGACGCTGCATCCACGCTGCGGCGGCCTGGCGCAGTGGGTCGGTGCCGATACTGGCCGGGTAGCCCCGCTCGGCGTTCGATGTCGACAGCGCCGAGACGACCGACGGCAACGGCGGATCGCACGGGGTTCCGATCGAAAGATCGACCACTCCCCCGTCATGCAGTGCAGCTTTCGCCTTGCTGGATTCGAGCCGATCATACGGGTACGGCGGGGGAACAAAACCTTGGGCCATGGGCTTAGCTTTTCAGGTGGTGGTGAATGGCGCCGATTCGTCTTCAGCCGGCGACGGGGGTGACGACGAACGGAGCCAGTTTGCCCGCCGAGGCCCGCTCAAGCCGGGCCTGCACGCGCACACCGTTGTCCTCGTGGCTGGACATGATGACCTCACCCTCGCGGTGGATGGCCGCCAAGATGTCACCGCGCTCGTAAGGCACGAGCAGTTCGGTGACCTGCGCCATGGCCCGCAGCCGATCGGTGACGGTCTGGAGGAAGTCTTCGATACCGGTGTTCTGCTGCGCCGAGATGGCCACCGAGCCGGGGTGCAGTTCGACCAGACGCTTGGCTTCGAGGGGGTCGACATCGCTCTTGTTGAACACAAGCAGTTCGGGAACGTGCGACGCGCCGATTTCCTGCAGCACGTCACGCACCGCACCGATCTGGCCATCGGGGTCGGCGCAGCTGGAGTCGACCACGTGCACCAGCAGGTCGGCTTCGGTGGTGAGCTCGAGGGTGGACTTGAACGCTTCCACCAGACCGTGCGGGAGGCGTCGCACGAAGCCGACGGTGTCGGTCATGAGCACGGTTTCGCCACCGGGCAGATTAAGGCGGCGGGTGGTTGGGTCGAGCGTGGCAAAGAGTCGATCTTCAACCAGCACACCGGCGTCGGTCAGCCGGTTCAGCAGCGCGGACTTGCCCGCGTTGGTGTAACCGACGATAGAAACGGCAGCCTGCCGGGTGCTGTTTCTCTGCTTGCGTTGGAGCTGCCGAACATGCTGCAGATCGACCAACTCGCGCTCCAGCCGGTTGACCTTGTTCATGATGCGACGGCGATCACTCTCAAGTTGGGACTCACCCGGCCCTCGGGTACCGATGCGGCCTTCCTGCTGCGAAAAGCCGCTGTTCAAGCGGCGAAGGCGCGGCAGCCGATAGCGCAGCAGCGCCAACTCAACCTGGGCCTTGCCTTCGAGAGTGTGGGCGTTCTGGGCGAAGATGTCGAGGATGACGGCGGTGCGGTCGATAGCCGTTCGACCGAGGATCTTTTCGAGGTTGTACTGCTGGGCCGGGCTGAGTTCGTTGTCGAACACGACGGTGTCGGCATCGACCTGCAGACACATTTCACGCAGCTCCTCCACCTTGCCTTTTCCGATGAAGGTGGCAGGGTCGGGGTTCTGGCGGCGTTGCAGGAGTCGGCCGACTTCATCGGCACCGGCGGTGTCGATGAGTAGACCAAGTTCGTCGAGACTGGCTTCGGTTTCGTGCTCACGATGCGGTGCGATGGTGACGCCGACCAGCACGATTTTCTCTCGTATCGCCCGGTCGATCAGGGTGGCGCCGAGAGCTTGGTTATACGGCATTAGACCTCGACGGTTGCGGTAGCGATATAGGTGGTTGGACCGATGAGCGTGAGCTCATCGCCGAGACGTACCTTGGCATCTCCGCCGTCCATGTGCACGGTGATTTCGCGGATGCCCGGTTCCACGAGACCCCACCGCGCCGCCGCGTAGGCCGCGGCCGTGGCACCGGTTCCGCACGCTTCGGTGATGCCGGCACCCCGTTCGTGGACGCGCATGGTGATGGCGTCGGGCTCAGGCCCGGCCTGAATCAATTCGAGATTGAGGTGCGGTACCAGCGCGCCGGCCGCGACCAGGTCGACGGCATGCACGTCGTCGGTGGCGACCACGCTGTGCGGATTGCCAAGGCTGAGATGCAGCACGGGGCGACCCGGGTCGAGTTCGAGCGCGTGCCAGTTGCCGGGAACGGGCAGCGGTGAGGCGGCGCCCATGCTCACGCTGGCATCAAGCGTGTCGGGGTCACTGGTGGCCCACATCTCAACGAGGCGCTCGCCGGCATCGGTGAGGATGCGGAGCGGGGCGAGACTTTCACGGCGGCGAGCGACCGACTGAGCGAAACAGCGGATGACGTTGCCACTCATTTCCGCTCGGCTGCCATCCGCGTTGTAGAGCGTCATGCGAGCGTCGAAGCCGTCGGCGTCTTCGACGATGAGAAGCCCGTCTGCACCAACGCCACGTCGCCTATCGCACACCTTGCGAGCAAGCGAGGGCAGGTCGACATCGGGCGGGTTATGCAGCACGAGGAAGTCGTTGCCGAGCCCGTGATGTTTGGCCAGCGTGATTATCATGCCGCGGCCGCCTGCGGTGCGGGGTGCGGGCGGCGGCGGGCCGATATGGGGGAGACGATCACGATCCCACCATCGTACCGAGTGTGCGCCAGGATGCGGTGTCGGTTTCTACGCGTCCAGCGCCTGCAGTACGGCCGGAAGCGCATCATTTGAGTCTTCGGTGAGGTCGACCCACTCGATGCGGGGGTCGCGGCGGAACCAGCGCTCCTGTTTGACGGCGAACTGCCGGGTGCGCAGTTTGATGGTTTCCACTGCCTCGACGAGTGTGGTCTGCCCATCGAGATGGTCAAGCAGTTCCTTGTACCCCAGAGCCTGCTGGGCGTTGCGGGACATGTTGGCTCGACCAATGCTCGCAACCTCGTTCAGAAGTCCCTGGGCCATCATGTCGTCGACGCGTTGGTCGATTCGCGCTCGAAGCGTGTCGCGGTTCCAGCGAAGGCCGATCTGGGCGGTATCGATCGGTGGATAGGCATCCATACCCGGACCGAACGACGAGAACGGCTGGCCACTGCCCACACATACTTCAAGGGCGCGGGCAATGCGACGACGATTACCCGAATCGATCTTGGCCGCAGCACGCGGGTCGAGGTGAACGAGTTTGGCGTAGAGGGCGGCGAGGTCGGGTTCGCTTTCGAAGGTGGCCCGAAGGTCGAGCCACTCCCCCGGTGGATCGAACCGGTCGAGCATGGCACGCAGGTACAGGCCGGTGCCGGCGACGAGCAGGAGCGGTCCTTTGGCCGCGACCCTCGCCTGGTCGAAATGCTCGACGAACCGAACGACGGTGAAGTCCTCAATGGGCTCGGCCAGGTCGAGCCCGTGATGGGTGACCTCGGCCTGATCTTGGGGTGTGGGCTTGGCGGTGCCGATGTCCATGCCGCGGTAGACCTGCATCGAGTCGACGGC
>JANMCE010000143.1:0-2329 GCA_031360915.1 Actinomycetes bacterium
GGTGAAGCATCAGCGCACTACCGAATGCGTGGTGGGCGGCTATCGCATCCATAAGGACGGCCAGGGCGTCGGCTCGTTCCTGCTCGGACTGTTCGATGACGCCGGCAAGCTGAATAACGTCGGCGTGTGTTCGGCCTTCTCTGTGAAGCAGCGCAAGCTCTTCATGGAGGAACTTGCGCCCTTGACGGAGAACGCGCTCGACGGTCATCCGTGGCGGGAATGGGCGGAGGCCGAAGCCCACGCCGAGGGCACCCGTCTACCGGGCGCGCAGAGCCGTTGGAATGCCAAAAAGGATCTCAGCTGGGTAGCGGTGCGGCCTGAGCGCGTGGTGGAAATCGCGTTCAGTCAGTTGCAGGGCTCACGCCTGCGGCACGGCGCACACTTCGTGCGATGGCGTCCCGATCGTGACCCGGTGTCGTGCCGCTACGACCAACTCGAAGTGGCCGCTCCCGTGCGCCTGGATGAGCTCTTCGCCTGAGCGAATCAGGCAGCGACGTCGTGGAAGACGCGAACGGCGTGCAGATCTCTGAGTTCGAACACCAGCGGGACTTCGCCGTCGCACAGGTCAAGGATGACCATGCCGTCGCTGGCGAGAAGTACGAGGGCGGTCTCGATGGTGCCGGAGATGTCTACTTCGATGACATCTCCAGTCTTCGGCTGGGTGGCGTCGATGTTCATGGTCTCTTGATCGGCCGGAATCTCTCAAGAGTGAATGGTTCAATCGCCCCCTTTCTAAAGAGTGCCGCGCTTCTTCGCCAAGGCCTCAACTCTGGAGGGGAGGCTTCTGCTGCCGATCTCATCGCAAATGGCGGCAAACTCGGCGGTCGGCCCGGCCCATCGCCACTCATCCACGGTGCCGACCGGAACGTCTCGCTCGACGGTGGCGATCTGACGGAACAGGTACGCGTCGGCCAGGTTGTCCTGCAGCGTGGCCGACAACTTGGCAGCACCCCGCAATCCGGGCACATCCCACTGACCGGCTGACGGCGGAATCTGCTCAAGGTGCACATAACGGGCGAGTACGGCCGCCGCGCTCTTGGCCCCCCATCCGGCCAGGCCGGGAAAGCCGTCAGCGGTGTCGCCCACTAGGCCGAGGTAGTCGGGGATCGATTCTGGCAAGACCCCGAAGCGCTCGCGTACACCTTGTGCGTCGTAGATCTCGTTCTTGCGACGGTCGAACTGGAACACCTTCCCGCCGACGCACTGGCCGAGGTCCTTGTCGGGCGTGCAGATCAGCACTCGGGTCACCCGGTCGTCGTCGGCTGCGACTGCTGCGGCTGCGGCCATGGCGTCGTCGGCTTCCCACTGCACCATCGACCATACCGTCACGCCCATCGAAGCGAGCGCCTTCTCGAGCATCGGAATCTGCGTGAGCAATTCGGGCGGCATCCCCGCCGAGGTCTTGTATCCGGCGTAGAGCTCGTTGCGGAAGCTCTCGATGACGGTGTCGGACGCAACACCAATGTGGGTCACGCCGTCGTTCAACATCATCAACAGCGACGACAACACGCCGACCGTCGCGCCGTACGGGCCGGGTTCGGGCCGACCGAAATGCTGACGGAAAAGTTCATAGGTGCCGTCCACCAGGGAGACTTCCATCGCTATTCCTGCACCAACTCGATGAGGGTGCCGAAGCTGCCCTTTGGATGGATGAACGCGACAGTTGTGCCCCGACTTCCTGGCCGAGGCGCTTTGTCGATAGGTGTTGCTCCCGCAGCAACCATGCTGGCCAACGCCGCCGCCGCATCGTTGACGCGATAGCCCACATGGTGCAGGCCCTCGCCCCTCTTCTCGATGGCTTTGGCAACGGGCGAGTCGTCGCGGGTCGGGGTCAGGAGTTGGATGTAGCTCTCGGCCACCCTCAGCAGCGCTTCCTCTACGCCGTCCCTCTCGACGATCTCGCGATGCTCAACGGTTGCCCCGAAGGCCCGTTGGTAGTAGTCGATTGCCGCTTCCAGGTCCCGGACAGCGATGGCGATGTGATCGATCTCGGTCAGCAACATCGCCCCATCCTTACGGTTTTGTTGACGCCTGCGGAGAAAATGGTCACTTCTACTTGACGAACGACCCATTGTTAGGGTTACCTAACACTATGGTTCAGACATTCCTAACAGGTCTTCGCGAGGGGCTAGAGGCCGCTCTCATTGTTGGTATCATCGTGGCGTTCGTACGACGCTCCGGTCACCCTACGCAGATGCGCTGGGTGTGGGCAGGCGTCGGCGCAGCTGTTGTGGCCAGCCTTGGCTTTGCCGGGTTCCTTAGTTTCACGGCCCGCGAACTACCGGGCAACGGTGAGGCGATCTTCGCTGGCATCACGTCGGTGTGTGCC
>JANMCE010000420.1:0-1945 GCA_031360915.1 Actinomycetes bacterium
GTGGGCTAGCCGTTAGTAGGCAGCTACTAGGAAGCGGAGACGCGTTGATCTGTGAGTGCCGAGTAGGCTCCTAGTAACTGCCGAGTAGAAGGGGGTTCGGATGCTCGTTCAAACCGTCGACGAATTGAACGCGGTGCTCGAAAGCTTGCGCGTTACGCGTGGTGATCATCAGTGGATTGAGGCCAAGCGCGCCCGCTCGGCGCTTCCTGTCGATCTTTGGAAGTCGTTGTCGGCCCTCGCGAACGCTGGTGGTGGGCTGGTGCTGCTCGGCGTCGATGAGCAAGGTGGGGGCTTCGATGTCACCGGGGTCGAGGACGCGGCGAAGGCTTCATCGGAGTTGCAAGCCGTGTGTACACGCGCCGAACCGCCACTACGACCGGCGATCTCAATCATTAACCATGACGGTGGACAGGTGATCGTCGTCCACATCCCTGGTGTTCCTCGGCTGCAGCAGCCGTGCCATTTCCCTGACCACGGACAAGTGCAGTTCACCTCGTTCATCCGGGTCGGCGACGGCGATGTGCAGCTTTCCGTCGGCGAGGTTGACGACATGCTCGCGGCCCGCAGTCAACGAGATGACAGCCGCCGGCCAGCTCCGCAAGATGGCCAGCTCTCTCGAGGAGCACTCGCCGACGTCTATGGGCGGCACTCCAAGAATCGCGACGCGACGCTTCGACGGCTCGGGATCTGTGCCGATGACGGAACGCCGACGCTCGCTGGATGGCTCCTGCTGGGTGACGACCCGGCGGCCAGAAGTCCACTGGCGAGGGTGGCATGCATGAGCAGCCCACGCGCGGGCGATCCAACTGGGGCGCGTCAGCGCGGCGTTCATATCGAGGGGACGATCGGCGAGTTGCTCGATGGGGTGATGGAGTGGTTGGGGCAAGAACTCGGCGTCGTGCAGGTCAGTAGGCGGGGGGCGATGTTCGACGAGCTTGATTTCCCGTCCGAAGCGCTACGCGAAGCGGTGTCGAATGCATTGATCCACCGAAGCCTCAGTCCAACATCGGAGTCGACGACGATCTCCGTGCGCGTATCACCATCAACGGTGGAGATCACGAGCCCGGGAGGCGTCCACCCAGGGGTTGACCCCAACCAGTTGGGTCTTTCGCCGTTGTCGACCCCGCGGAACTACGCGCTGGTTCGCCTGTGCGGTCAGATGACTAGCCCTCGTGGTATCCGACTCGTCGAGGCGCAGGCATCCGGGATCGCGCGAGCGGACCGTGCCTGCAGAAACGCCGGGACAGCGCCTCTGCTTTTCGCTGTTGGCCCCGCACGGTTCTCGGCGATCGCGTTGCGTGGCCGACTGGACGTCGGCGAGGTCGCGGATCGGTGGCCAAGCATCGAAACGGGCACAGACCAGCATCGCCTCGTAGCGTTCCTGGAGCGGCGACAGGCCGTCCAAGACCAGGACGTCTCAACCGTGTTTTTCAACACTCCACTTGACACGGTGCTGGCGGCGCGGCTGCTCACGCCGAGCGTCATTGAACATGTCGTCCCGATCCTCGACAACTTGGTCAGCGCTCGTGTACTGCGCGAGGTTCCACGCTACGACCGAGTGGCGTGGACACTTGCCGAACGCAGCGAGGAGCAGCCACCCGGAACAGTCCGGAGATCCACGACTCAAGCGCGACGTAAGGACAACGTGCGGGTGCTGCTCGAATCGCTCGCTGCCGAACCGCTCGGAGAACTCCAGCCACGTGATCTTGATCTCGGTCTCTCCACCCGGGGAACACGCGACGTGTTCCAACGAGCGATCAAGGCCGGACTGATCGAATCGACAACCGACAGCCTGCACGATCCGACCCGTGCCTACCGACTCACCGACCTCGGCCGCCGCCAACTGAGCCCCCGTGGCGACTGACCAAACTCGTAGAACCGCGTGCGATCCCGTAGATCCGACGTCAACGAGCTTGCTGCCAAAAACCGACGAGCTGTCAACGAA
>JANMCE010000425.1:0-7083 GCA_031360915.1 Actinomycetes bacterium
GCAATGGGTCCGCACCCGTATCCGTGGATGGTGCGCGAGTTCCACCGCGTGATCGGCACCGAAGCTCGCGAACAGTGTCAAGCGCTCCTCGGTCGTATGCCCGATGTGGTCACCGCGTGTGTGGGCGGCGGGTCGAACGCAATCGGGTTGTTCAGTGGCTTCGTTGATACCGAGGCACAGCTGGTCGGCGTGGAGCCTGACGGGGGAGCAGCTATCCGTCGAGGCGTGCCTGGCGTGGTGCACGGCATGAAGAGCTACCTCATGCAGGATGAGGCAGGGCAGGTGTTGGAGGCGCATAGCATTTCGGCCGGCCTCGACTACCCGGGCGTCGGCCCGGAGCACAGCTACCTGTCCTCCATCGGCCGAGCGCAGTACGAGGCGGTCACCGACGCCGAGGTGATCGAGGCGTTCAAGCTGTGCTGCCGCACCGAAGGCATCATTCCTGCCCTTGAACCGGCCCACGCGTTGGCCTGGGTTATGCAGGCCAAAGATCGCCTCAAGGGCAAGACCGTGCTGCTCAACATGTCGGGTCGCGGGGACAAAGACGTCAGCCAGATGATGGGTATTCTCCACCTGTGACGATTCATCTCGAGACCTCGCTCCTCACCAAGCGAGCCGCGGGGCGCAAGCTCCTCGTGCCGTATATAACGGGTGGATTCCCCGGTTGGGAACGGGCCATCGAAGCTGCCGCCCAGGCCGGTGCCGACGCCGTGGAGATCGGGTTGCCCTTCTCCGACCCTGTCATGGACGGTCCGGTCATCCAGGAGGCCAGCCAGAAGGCGCTCGACGACGGAGCTACTCCCGTCGCGATTCTGCAGGCCGTTGCTGGTCTCGACATCGACATTCCGCTGGCTGTCATGTGTTACTACAACACCGTGTTCCGCATGGGTCACGAACGCTTTGCCGCCACGTTGGCATCGTCGGGCATCTCGGCCGCCATCGTGCCGGATCTCCCGTTAGAGGAGAGCGGCGAATGGTGCGCCGCAGCCGACGACGCGGGCGTCGAAACAGTCATGCTCGCGGCGCCCACCGCCCCCGATTCGCGTCTGCCACGGATCTGTGCGCGGGCCCGTGGCTTCGTCTACGCGGTTGGTCTGCTGGGCGTGACAGGCGAGCGGGCGGCTCTGGCCGACAGTGCGCTCACCATGGCTCGCCGGTTGAAGGCCGTCACCGACAAGCCGGTGTTGGTCGGCGTCGGGGTCTCCAACGCCAAGCAGGCCTTTGAGGCCTCCCAGGTAGCAGACGGCGTCATCATGGGTGCCGCCGTCATGCGCCGCATGCTCGACGGCGGCCCCGACGCCGTCGGCGATTTCGTCGCCGAAGTCCGCGCCGCGCTGGACTAACCGCGCTTTCGGCCTGGGACGTCCTGGGAGAGCGCCGGAGGCCGAAAGCTCCGGACAGTGCGGTGGTCCGAGTCGGGCTGATTGCAGCTCTCGGTCTGCGAGGTTGCGTACGAGCGCCGGTCGCCGAAAGCTCGTCAAGGGCAAGCCCGGCAGGGAGGCACCGGTCGGGCTAGCTTCTGGTGATGCTCAGCCCCGGAGACAAAGCCCCCGCCGTTGCGTTGACCGATCAGCACGGCAACACCGTCAAGCTCGGCGACTACAAGGGTCGCAACGTGCTGGTGTTCTTTTACCCGAAGGCGTCAACGCCCGGTTGTACGCAGCAGGCGTGTTTTCTGCGTGACCTTGCTGGTCAGGTGGGTGACACCGCCATCATGGGCATCAGCCCCGACAAATCATCGACGCAAAAGAAGTTCGACGAGAAGAACTCACTCGGTTATCCGCTGTTGGCCGATACTGAGCACGAGGTTGCGATCGCGTTCGATGTGTGGAAGGAAAAGTCGATGTACGGCCGTCAGTACATGGGCATCGAACGGTCAGCCTTCCTTATCGATGGCAAGGGCAAGATCAGCCACGCTTGGTACAAGATCTCACCGAAGGACACCCCGGTTCGCCTGTTGGAAGCGCTCGCAGCGTGAGCATCGCGTTGCCGAGTCCAGAAAAGTTTCTGCCGCATCGCACACCCTTCCTTTTCATCGACTCGCTCACGTTCCTCGACCCTGGCGTGGCCGCGAAAGGCCTTTGGCACCTCACCGGGGACGAGTGGTTTTTCCCCGGCCACTTTCCGGGGCGGCCGACGTTGCCCGGTGTACTGATGTGCGAAGCAATCGCGCAGATGGGCGGTATCGCGGTGCTCAGCAGTTCTGAGTACGACGGCAAGCTCGCATTGTTCGGCGGGCTGGACGGCGCCCGTTTCCGCCGCCAGGTCGCACCTGGTGACACGCTGGAACTCGAGGCCGAAATCCACCGGATGTCGGGCCGTGGCGGCAAGGGTGCCGGACGCGCCATTCTCAACGGCAAAGTCGCCTGCGAATGCGACCTCATGCTCGTGCTGGTCGATGTCTGACTCTGCGCCGCGAACCGAGCGATCGGTGCGCCCTGCATCTCTGACCCGCGCCGCGTTCGGTTTATGTCAGCGGCACACGTCTACGGCGGCCGATGGCGTCGGGCCGAGGGACGCCGACCGTGCCTGAGGATGAGTTCGACATCGACGTCGAAGATTTTGAGCCTGACGTCGCTCATGCCGATGAGCCGACGACCGATGCTGTCGACGTTATTGGATCACCGCTCGGTGATTTGATTGCGTCATCGCACGGAGGTCTCCTCACTGGCGTCGCCTGGCGCTATGACAAAGTTGCTGAGCCCGTTGGTTCGGCGGCCGTCTTGGACGACACGGCCGACCAGCTCGCCGCCTATTGGACGGGTGAGTTCGAAGACTTCGATCTGCCCATCGACTGGTCTCTCGTCAGCAGCTTCGCCGCCGACGTGTTGAAGGCGACCATCGCGGTTCCCTACGGCCGTACCTGCACCTATGGCGTGATTGCCGACGTCATCGGCCGACCTGGCGAGGCTCGTGCCGTCGGGGGAGCGTTGCGTGACAATCCGTGGGTGATTGTGGTGCCGTGCCACCGGATCATTTCGGCTGACGGCTCACTCACGGGGTATGGCGGGGGCCCCTCCACCGGCGGGCACCTCGACATCAAACAACTCCTGCTCGATCACGAAAGCCAACGCTTCGCGCCCCGCTTGTTCTGACGGTGCAGTTCTGTGGGCGCCCGAGGTTGTCGAGCAACCTTACGCGCCTACAGAGCTACACGGACATCAGAATCTGAAAGGTCTCGTGTCGCTTAGGTGTGTTTCGCAAGCCGGACTCTGCCGGACGGGGTGAGCGCGACGCCTTCGGCCTTGAGGCGGCGGGTGTGTTCGGCTTCGTGGTCGGGGATCAGGCGGCCACTCGCGTTGACCACCCGCCACCACGGCAGGGTTCCGCCCGAGCGGGCCAACAGTGTGCCGACGGCGCGCGCCGCACCGGGGAAACCGGCTTCGAGGGCGATCTCTCCGTAGGTCATGACCGTCCCTTTCGGGATGGCCTTGATGACCTTTTCGACCTCGGTGGAGAACTGGTCAGGCGGGCGGGGGGCCGAAGATGATCGAGCCATTGTGGCCACCAAAGCCCAAGCTGTTCGACATGGCCGGTCCCGGCTCCCACGGGCGTGGCTCGCCGATGACCAGATCGATGTTCATGGACGGATCGAGCGCGGTGGTACCAGCCGTTGGCGGGATGAGGCGCTTCTCCATCGACATAATGACGGCGACGGCTTCGAGCGCGCCAGCCGCCCCGAGGGCATGACCGGTGACGCCCTTGGTGGACGTAACGGGCGGCCCCGTTGGGCCAAACAGTTTCTGAATGGCTTCGGCCTCGGCCGCGTCGTTGAGCGGTGTAGACGTTCCGTGCGCATTGATTTGCTTGATATCGCTCGGCTGCAGCCCCGCTTCTTCGAGGGCCAATTCCATGCACGCAATGGCACCTACACCACCCGGTGACGGCGCTGTGATGTGATGAGCGTCGGCATTCGACGCGCCACCCAACACTTCGGCATAGATCGTGGCGCCACGGGCGACGGCAACATCGAGTGCTTCGAGGATGAGCACGGCGCCGCCTTCGCCCATCACAAAGCCATCACGACCTTCGGAGAACGGCATAGAGACGCCGGAGGAAGACAGCGCCGTCATGTTCTGGAAACCGGCCATGGCGGTGGGAGAGCCGGCGGCCTCGCTGCCGCCGGTGACAACGGCGTCGCAGCGGCCCCAGGCAATCTGGCGAAACGCGTCGCCGATGGCGTGAGTTGACGCGGCACATGCGGTCGTGACGGTCTGGCAAGGTCCGCGCAGCTTGTACTTCATGGAGATGGCCGCGCCGGCAGCGTTGGGCATCATCATGGGCACGATGAAGGGGGACACGCGACGATCGCCCTTCTCGAGCCGCACTTCCACCTGCTCCTCGAGGGTATGAATACCGCCGACACCAGTGCCGAAGATGACGCCGAATCGACCGGGGTCGACACCGGACTCACCGGCCATGGCGAAGGCTTCTTCTGCGGCACCGAGCGCAAACTGCTGGAACAGGTCGGCGCGGCGCGCTTCCTTGGGATTCTCAAAGTACGGCAAGGGATCCCACGGATCGATACCGGCCTTGGTGCCGCCGGTGAGATTCGGGCCGAGCAGACCGGCCCAAAAGGCGTCCTTGCCCGACCCGCATGGAGCAATGACGCCGTAGCCGGTGACTACAACTCTTCGGCTAAGACGCCCAGCCATTAGAGCTTGTTGACCACGAGGTCGTAGGCCTGCTGCACGGTACCGATGCCTTCAAGTTCCTCTTCGGGAACGGAAACGCCGAATTCCTCTTCGAGGGCCATGACGAGCTCGACCAGGTCGAGGCTGTCGGCATCGAGATCGTCGGCAAACTTGGCGGTGGGAACGATCTTTGACTCGTCAACCGACAGCACGTCGACGGCACACTTCTTGAAACGGGCGAACATGGCTTCATCCACGGTAATAACTCCTAGTTGGGGAACGATAAGAATGTATCGGAAGGCTTCACGACGGGCCATGACCCTCGGAAGATCATGGTGGTCACGTTAGTGACCCATGCCGAGGCCGCCGTCCACAGGCAGGACGGCTCCGGTGATGTAGGCGGCATCGGGACTGGCCAAAAACGCTACCGCACCTGCGATTTCGTCTGCGGTCGCGACCCTCTTGAGCGGTACTTGCTCGGTCATGGCCGCGATCACTTTTTTGTCGAGCGCAGCGGTCATGTCGGTGGCGACCGGACCCGGCGCTACGACGTTGACGGTGATGCTGCGGCTGCCGAGCTCACGAGCCATGGATCGGGCCATGCCGATGAGTCCGGCCTTTGATGCCGCGTAGTTGACCTGACCGGCCGAGCCGAGCATGCCGACGACCGAAGACATGAAGATGACCCGCCCGCGGCGCATCTTCAGCATGCCGTGCGCGGCGCGCTTGGCCACGCGGAACGCGCCGGTGAGGTTGGCGTTGATGACGCCGGCAAAGTCGTCCTCACTCATGCGAAGCAGCAGCTTGTCGTTGGTGATGCCGGCGTTCGCCACGAGTATCTCGACCAGTCCGTACTGCTCCTCTACTGTCGCGAATGCTCGATCGACTGAAGCCTGATCGGTGACGTCGCACTGCACGGCTAAGAAGCCGTCGGGCGGGGGAGACGAGTTGTAGGTGACGGCCACCTGGTCACCCTCTTTGGCAAAGCGCTGAGCACACGCGAGGCCGATGCCCTTTGATCCGCCGGTGATCAAGACGACCCGACCGGTCACGTGGTACCCCAGCGAAGCAATGCCGAAGCGGCGGTCATGCCCGCGCCGAAGCCGACGAGGAGCACGAGGTCGCCGTCCTTCACCCGGCCGTTGTCGATGGCATGTACCAGCGCGAGTGGAATGGAAGCGGCTGAGGTGTTGCCGGTTTCCCGCAGCACGATGGCGGTCCGCTCGGCGGGGATGCCCAGTCGGCTGATGGCTGCTTCGATGATGCGCGAGTTGGCCTGATGGGGCACGACCAGCGCAATCTCATCGGCCGAGACACCCGCGGCCTTAAGCGTCTTCTCGCCCGAATCAACCATGATGCGTACCGCGCGGCGAAAGACATCTTTGCCGTCCATGATGAGTTTTTCACCATGGTTGGCGTACAGGTTGTGGCGAGCCGCTCCGACTGAATCGATGTCCCAGCTGAGCAGCTGCCCGGGCCCGTCGGTGGCTTCAAGCACGACGGCGCCGGAGCCGTCACCGAACAGAATCGCCGTTCCGCGATCGGTCTTGTCGGTGATGCGGCTGAGCGTGTCGGTGCCGATCACGAGCGCGCGTCGCATGCCGGCAGCGATCATGCCGTGCGCGGTGATGAGTGCGTAGACAAAGCCTGAGCAGGCCGCGTTGACATCGAACGCCCCGCATGAAAGACCTAACTCGTCTTGCACGCTGCATGCGGTTGCTGGTACCTGCTGATCAGGTGTAGTAGTTGCAAGCACAACCATCTCGATGGTGGATCGGTCGAGGCCAGACATCTCTAGCGCCTTGGTCGCAGCCTCGACGGACAGCGACATGGTGGTGCCACCCCAGTGGCGACGCTCGATGCCGGTGCGCTCGCGAATCCACGCATCGTTGGTTTCAAGACCACTGGCTTCGAGATCGTCGTTGGTGATGACGGTGGGCGGCAGCGCCGAGCCCCAGCCGACGATGCGAGCGCCGGTTATTCCGGCAGGTACGGAGGGCATCAGATGGTCCTCAGCCAAGCCATCGGCTGGCGAACGGTGACCCGCTCACCCTCTAGGCCGATGTAGGCCTGGAAGATGCCAGTAAACGATGAACGCACTTCCTGTCCGTTCACATGACCAATCACGTGACCAACCTCGATACGGGAACCATCGACTAAACCTCCGGAAGGGGTGAACACGCCAGCGGCAGGGCTGACGACGAGCCGCTCCGTAGCAAAGAGATGCTCGCCCTCAATGGTCGCACCGGCCAGTGGCATGCCAGCGGATACGAACTCGATCAGCTTGTCGAGTTCATCCGGTGTTGCGACCGAAATGGTGCGAGCGGAGTCGAGGGTGCGCTTGGCCATACCACTGAGCACTCCACCAGGACCGAGCTCGATGAAGTCAGTGACCCCTGCTTCTTCCAACGTCAGCAGGCAGTGCTTCCAGCGAACCGGAGAGGAGAGC
>JANMCE010000150.1:0-8898 GCA_031360915.1 Actinomycetes bacterium
CGGTCACTCAACCCTGATCGCATTATGGCGGTCACGGTGGTGAGCGACGATTATGAGCGAAAGCAGATTGAGGACCAGTGGAACGAATTCAACGTGTCGGTCGAACTGGTGACGCTGTACTCCCCGTACCGGGCGCTTACCAAGCCGGTGATGAACTTTATCGATGAGCTCGATGACCAGTACAGCCACGACATCATCACGGTCGTCATCCCCGAATTCGTTACCCGCAAGCGCACGCAGTTCCTGCACAACGGCTCGGCGCTCAAGCTCAAAGCCAAGCTACTTTACCGGCCCCACACCGTCGTCACGTCGGTGCCAATTCACGTCGAATAGTGCGAACCGAATTCGCCGGCCAGAATCGCTCACGGGCCGGGTGGGTCATCGTTCTTGGCGGTCTGCCTGTCGCGACGGCGCTGCTGCTGGTGTACCCGGGTGCAGGTTCGCGCGGTCTTCCGACCGCGCTGCTGGTGTACACCGCTGTCGTGTTGTGCGCTTCGAGTATCGGCGGCCGGGTGCCGGGTCTCGTCGCGGCGTTAATCGGGTTCTTTGCGTCGAACTGGTACTTCGTGCCGCCTCAGCACACACTCGTTGTCGCAGATGGTGAGAATGCCATTGCGTTGTCGGTCTTTGTTGCGATAGCGGTGACGGTGAGCGCGCTTGTCGATCGAGTGGAGCGGCGAAGCCTCGACGCGGCGCACTCGCGACGAGAGGCCGAAACGCTTGCAAGAGCGAGCGCCACGATGCTTGTGGAGGCCGACCCGTTGCCGAATATGTTGCGGCAGCTTCGTTCGTCGTATGGCTTCGCCTGGGCCGCAGTTGTGCGAGGAGACGAACTGTCTGTCGTTGAGGCCGAGGACGGCGAACGCGGCGCGCACGCCGTTGAACGGTTGGCGATTACGACGGGCCGCGACGAACATCTCGTCGTCGCAGGCCGAACAGTGTCGGCTGCCGATCGGCGGGTGCTGATGGTTTTTGCCGATCAGTTCGCGCTTGCGCTCGATGCCCGTCGGTCGCAGGCTGCGGCTACGGCTGCGATTGCGATAGCGAAGGCTGACGAGTTGCGCACTGCGTTGCTTCGCGCCGCGTCACACGACCTTCGCACGCCGCTTGCGTCGATGAAGTCCGCAGTGAGTACCTTGCGAATTGATGACTCGGTGCTGTCGGATACTGATCGCAGAGACCTCCTTGCTGGCATTGAAGATGGAACCGATCGGCTGTCAGGCATCGTGGAAAACCTTCTGGATTTGAGCCGTCTTGAAGCGGGTGTCATGCCGGTTGCGATCGAGGAAGTTGACGTCGTTGAGGTTCTCGATGCGGCGGCTGACCTTGCTCGTCGACGCGGCACCAATGTCACGGTTTTGGCGGTAGAGCGTCCGTTGGTCGCAAGCGGCGACATCGGGCTGCTCGACCGGGTCGTGGCGAACATCGTGGGCAACGCTGTCGTGTGGTCGCCGAGGGCGGTTGAGCTGGTCGCAGTTCGTCGCCACGGTGCGATCTCGATTGACGTGATCGATCACGGCCCGGGTATTGAAGCTGGCCGCCGTGACCGTGTGTTTGAACCGTTTCATCGTGCTGGCGACCGTAACCCGGGTGGTGTTGGGCTTGGGCTTTCGGTTGCTCGGGGTTTCGTAGACGCAATGGGTGGCATGGTGATGATGCGCGATACGCCTGGTGGCGGGCTCACGGTCGAGATAGTTTTGAACGCAAGTGAGCCATGAACGAGCCGAGTCCGTCTACCGGTCAACGCGTACTCCTGGTTGAGGACGACCGCGTCCTCGCTCGAACCGTAGAGATTTCGCTGCGTACCAGCGGCTACCGCGTCGATGTCGCGTACGACGCAACGACGGCCATTTCTCTGTTCGCTGCGAACGGCCCCGACGCCGTCCTGCTCGATCTTGGCCTTCCTGACGCGGACGGCCTGGAGGTTCTGAGCGCTATACGCGCTGTTGGCAACGCTCCTGTAGTTGTTGTGACCGCGCGCTACGGTGACACGGAGGCGGTGTCGGCGCTTGACCATGGCGCCGACGACTTCGTGACGAAGCCGTTTAGCACGCCTGAGCTTCTTGCCCGCCTGCGCGCCGTCCTGCGCCGGGCGATTGTTTCAACCGACGAGCCGGCTGTGCTGACCGACGCGTTCCGGCTGGACCTTTCGGCCAAATCGGCGTCGGCCAGCGGTCAAGTCGTACGCCTCACACCAATCGAGTGGAAGATTGTCGAAGTGCTTGTTCAGTCGCCGTCACGTCTTGTGACGCAGCGCGAACTCTTGACCAAAGTGTGGGGACCATCGTGGCTTGATGATTCGGGATACCTCCGCGTTCATCTTGGCCATATTCGGCGGAAACTCGAACCAAGCCCCGCCCGGCCCCGGTATTTCATTACCGAGCCGGGCATCGGGTACCGGTTCGAACCCTGATCGCACCTGCGTCAGTGCATAGGAGCGTGGGGTTCGTCGGCGACTTTCACCAGCGTGTAGGTCGGGTTGAGGATGGCACGCTTCCCACGGTTGTCGGTGATAGTACCGACGGCCGCAAGCACGGTGCCGACGCGTATACCGCTGATGGCCCGGCGTCCGAGGAACACGAGGGTGACCGTGCCTGAGTCATCCACGATCGTGCACTCGAGGCTTGGCGACCCACCCCACGGTTGGATGCGTACGCTTCGAACACGACCGGCGACACTCACCCTTGTCCGAAGCGACGCCTCGGTGATCCGGACACGATCGGTAGGGAGTTCCGAGCCGTCAACGAGTGGCACATTCGGCGCTGCGATCTTGGCGACTCGGTTCGGTTTGGCATCGGGGGGTGCCAGGACCCCGTCAACGTGGTCGTCCAGCAACGAAGAGCCGAGGTGGTACGGAACAATGCAGGGGTGGCAGTTCGGTAGCGCAGTAAGTGCCGAGATGATGCCCGAAGATGATCGGTCGTGGAGAAGTCGATGCCACGCGCTCGCGTACTCGCGGCGAGCGATGAGCACGCTCAGTTCGGTTCCGTCGTCACCGACGATTTCAGCGGCATATCGCGCCGTAGAGTTTGCGAGCCGGCGGTCCGGGCATTCGATGATTTCGAGCGGAACGTTGCTGAGGCCCAACTTCCCCCACTGCTCCACGAGTTGGTGCGACTTCCACGGGTCGAGGTCGAAGTGAACAACCCGAAGTTCGTCGGACAGCAACGTTCGGCCGTAGTGAATCGCTCGGGCAGCGGCAACGTCAAGTTCGTCGACGAGCACGAGCACGACATGACGATGTGCTGTCGGCGCTTGTGCCGCGGCGTGAGCGTCACCGGCAAGTTCTGTTGCTTCTCGGGTATAGGCCCGGTTCATCCGAACGAGGCCGTACACCATGATCGGAATGAGCAACACGATCACCCAAGCGCCTTCGGTGAACTTTACCGTGCCAACGATGAGGAGCACGATAAACGAGAGCAGCGCGCCCATGGCGTTGATGAACAGGCCCATCTTCCACTTCGGTTCCTTGTGGGTGATGTGGTGTTTGGCCATGCCGGCTTGGCTGAGGGTGAAGCTGGTGAACACGCCGATGGCGTACAGCGGGATGAGGCGGCTGACCTTGCCGCCCGTGCCAAGCAACGTCACGATTGCGGCGCCCGACAGGAAGATGACGCCGTTCGAGAACACGAGCCGGTGGCCGCGGACCATGAACTGGCGGGGCATAAAGTTGTCGCCGGCGTGGAAGCTCGCAAGACGGGGGAAGTCGGCGAAGCTCGTATTGGCCGCAAGCACCAGAATCAACATCGTGCCGGCCTGCAGTGCGAAGTACAAGATTTTGCCGAACGGACCGGGACCGAATACGGCCTTGCCCACGAGAGAGATAACCGTCGGTGAGCCGCTCACGTACGGTGTCGCGTGGACCTTTGCTGCGAGCAATGACAGGCCGAGGAACATGACGGCGAGCAACCCGCCCATAATGACGAGGGTCTTTCGTGCGTTGTGCCACGCCGGTTCCTTGAACGCGGGAACACCGTTCGAGATCGCTTCGACACCGGTAACGGCAGCTCCGCCCGACCCGAAGGCCTTCAACACGATAAACGCAGACGCACCGAGTAGAAGACCGTTCCCCTTGGATCCGACATCGACCAGACCTTTTGCGTCGGGGCTGTACACCGGCAGATTCCCAAAGAACACCCGCCAGGCACCGACCGAAAGGAGCACCCCCATGCACCCGACAAAGAAGTACGTCGGCACGGCAAACAACTTGCCCGACTCCTTCACCCCCCGAAGGTTCACGTACGCAATCAACACAATGAATCCGATCGCGATCGGCAGTTTGAACGAATCGATTGCCGGGACCGCCGAGGCCAACGCATCGGTACCAGCGGCGACACTGACCGAGACCGTAAGGACGTAGTCGGTGAGCAACGCCACACCAGCGACCTGCGCCGGCATGATGCCGAAATTGTCCCGGGTCACGATGTACGCACCACCCGCCGACGGATACGCCTTGATCGTCTGGCGGTACGACAAGATCAGGAACCCGAGTACGACAAGCAGCGCAATGGTCACCGGCGTGACGAGCGTAAACGCTGCCAGCCCGATCGCGGGCACGAGCACCCGCAAGATTTCCTCGGTCGCGTATGCGCAGGATGAAAGGTTGTCCGACGCGAACACCGCCAGCGCGGTTGCGTTACCGAGGCGCTCATGCTGGAGATCCTCGTTGAGTAACGGCTCCCCGAGCAGCTTGCTCTTCAGCCGGTACGGGAGGCTTTCCTCTACCGCATGCGCTGAGGACGGGCGCTCGTCGAGTTCGGGTCGTATCTCTGGAATTCGTTCGATCGTGATCATATTCACGAATCCAATTAAAGTCATCGATCCCGGGCCTGACTACATCTAAGGCGTGAAGAACGCGTAGAGATTTCTCAGCCGACAAGTCATGAGACGAACGCCATCGGCACGGCGATTGATCGGTGGGGGTGCAAAGCTGCACCGATGGACGTTGTCATCAGTGGATCCCACGGTCTTATCGGTACGGCGCTTATCCCTGCGTTGCAGGCGGCCGGGCACCGGCCCGTCCGCCTGGTGCGGGGCGAACCCAAGGGCGACGAAGTGAAATGGGATCCGGCCGCTACCACCATCGATTCAGCATCGCTGGAAGGCTGTGGGGCCGTTGTCCATCTGGCTGGCGCCGGCATTGGCGACAAGCGATGGACGCCGGCGTACAAGACCGAGTTGGTTGAGAGCCGCATCAAGGGCACGTCTACTCTGGCCGGCGCGTTGTCGGGCTTGTCGAAGAAACCTGCGGTGATGGTGTCGGGTTCGGCTATCGGCATCTACGGCAACCGAGGAGATGAGGAGTTGACCGAGGCCAGCAAGGTTGGCTCGGGGTTCCTTTCCGACCTTTGCGTGAAGTGGGAAGCCGCCAGCGCTCCGGCGTCGGCCGCGGGCATTCGGGTGGCGCACATTCGTACCGGCATCGTGTTGTCAACCAAAGGTGGCGCGCTCAAAAAGCAACTGCCGATCTTCAAGCTTGGCCTCGGTGGCCGTTTCGGCAGTGGCAAGCAATGGCAAAGCTGGATCTCGCTCGACGATGAGGTGCGCGCCATCATGCATCTCATCACCGCCGACGTGTCCGGCGCGGTCAACCTCACCGCACCCAACCCGGTGACCAACGGTGAGTTCACCAAGACCCTCGCGGCGACGTTGAAGCGACCAGCGCTGTTGCCCATCCCCTCGTTCGGACCGAAGTTGCTGCTCGGAGCCGAGCTGGTGCAGAACCTTCTGCTCGATGGCCAGAAAGTGATGCCGACCACGCTGACCTCAAGTGGTTTCACTTTCAACCATCCCACGCTCGACGTCGCGTTGAAGGCCCTCTTGGCATGACCGAATTCCCGACGTCGGCGGACGTGGTGATCGTCGGGGCCGGTCTTGCTGGTCTGGCCGCCGCCCGGCCGCTGATCGATGCGGGGCGACACGTCGTCATTCTCGAAGCGAGCGATGGGGTGGGCGGCCGAGTCCGCACCGACGTGGTCGACGGATTTCGGCTCGACCGTGGCTTTCAGATCCTGCTAACCGCCTACCCCGAACTTGATCGACAGGTCGATATGACGGCCCTTGATCTCCAGCGTTTCGACCCCGGGGCGCTGGTCTGGAAGGACGGTCGAGGCCACATCGTGAGCGACCCGTTCCGCCAGCCCAAGCACGCCGTAGCATCTGCGCTCGCGCCGATTGGTTCCCTGCTCGACAAGGCGCGTATCGCGCTCCTACGCCGACGGGTCATGCACACACCTGCGGCAACACTGCTGCGACGAGATGACATCGCGATTATCGCGGCGCTGCGAGCGGAGGGCTTCTCACCGCGGATGATCGAGACATTCTTGCGACCGCTCCTCGCGGGTATTCATCTCGATCCGTCGCTCGCTACGTCGCGCCGCATGTTTGAGGTCATCTTCCAATCGTTGTCGAAGGGTGACGCCACTGTCCCCCGGCTCGGGATGGGTGCACTCCCCGCGCAGATGGCGGCCCGCCTCGCCGACGGCACCATCCATCTCAACACTCCGGTCGCCTCCGTGAACGGTCGAGTTGTGCAAACCGCCGATGGACGTTCGATCACCGCTGGCGCCGTCGTTGTGGCAACCGAAGGTCCTGCCGCGGCCAAGCTGATCGGCACCCGCCCGGTTGGTTCCAACCCGGTCACGTGCGTGTGGTTTGGCGCATCCACCCCGCCGGTGCCCGACAAGCTCATTGTGCTTGATGGCGCCAACACCGGCTCGGTAATGAACGTGGCCATCATGTCAAACGCTGCACCGTCGTATGCGCCCGCTGGCCAAACGCTCATCGGGGCGGTGCTCCCGGGCGTGCATCAGCCGGCAGCGGCCACCGGCGCACGCCGGCAGTTGCGTGGCTGGTGGGGCAGCCAGGTTGATTCCTGGCAACACCTCCGAACCGACGCCATCGCCCACGGTCAGCCGAGCCAAGCGCCTCCCTTCTCGCCAAAACGCCGTGTGTCACTCGGCGACGGATTGTTCGTCTGTGGCGACCACCGTGACACCGCATCCATCCAGGGTGCGCTGTACTCGGGCCGCCGTACGGCTGAAGCAGTGCTCGCGAGCCTCAGCTGACTTTGCGACAAAATCGGTCGCCTGACGACTGGATTTGTCGCATAGTCGGACAGAAAGTGACCAAAGTCCTCACAGTTCGTTCGCAAACTCCTGGCAATCTCAAGGGGAGTGGGTAAAGAATGGCGCCATGAACGCGACCGGACTGGTGCTTGGTGCAGGGGGCATTATCGGACCCGCGTACCATCTCAGCGTTTTACGAGCGCTCCGGGAGCAGACCGGGCGCGATCCGCAAGACATCGATCTGTTCGTCGGCACGTCCGGGGGCGCCATTGTGGCCGCCCTGTTGGCCGACGGGTATTCGGTCGACATCCTGGCTGAAGCGTTCGACATCGACGGCGTCGGCAACCGCGAACACGACAGTCCGCTGCACCTTGCCGTGCGCACGCTCATGACGCTGCCGCATCTCGGCTGGGGTGACTTTCGTTTGCCTCCCCGTACCCCTCGCAAGCTCTACCCCGATATTCGTCAACGCATCGCCATTCGCAGCGCGTCGCTGTTCTCCAACGGCGAAGTCGATCCCCTTGCGTATGCGGGGCCGTTTGAGGACGTATTTCAGGGTCGGTGGCCAAGCCGATTGCGGCTGTGTGCGGTGCATGTGCCCACGGGCAACCGTCGAGTCTTCGGCCCCGACGACGGCATCTCGGTGGTCACCGCAACCGCGGCGTCATGCGCGGTGCCTGGCATGTTCCGCCCGGTCGTCATCGACGGCGAGCAGTACAGCGACGGTGGCTTCTTCTCCCCCACCAATGCCGATGTTGCGCTCGACTACGGTGTGCAAAGCGTCACCATCGTGTCGCCGATGTCGTCGAAGTTGTTGAGCCGACCAGCCTCGTTAGAGCATCCGCTGCGCCTGGGCCTGCACGCCATCATCGCCCGCGAGCGGCGACAGCTTCGCCGGCGCGGAGTCAGTGTCACCCTGGTCGAGCCGAACTATCCGGCCCGACGTGTCATCGGCGTCGACTACATGGATCTCAACAAAGCTCCCGCCATCGCCCGGGCTATGACGCAGGTCACGCTCGACCGGTCACGGACACCACGCCTTCGTCTCATCGCCTAAGTTCAGGTCTGTGAGCACCCCAAACAAGGTCACGGTCCCCCGCTTTCTTGAGATGAAGGGGCGCGGCGAAAAGATCACCATGATCACATGCTACGAGGCGACGTTCGCCGGCCTGCTCGATGGCTCGGACATCGACAGTGTGCTGGTCGGTGACTCGATGGGCATGGTGGTGCAGGGCTTGCCGAACACGCTGCCGGTCACGATGGATCAGATGGTGTACCACTGCCGCACGGTGGCCCGCCGCCTCAGCCGACCATTGCTCATCGGCGACCTGCCGTTCGGCTCGTATCAGGTGAGCCCACAACAAGGTTTGGAAAGCTCGATCCGCCTCATCAAGGAGGGTCGAGTGGAGGTCGTAAAGCTGGAGGGTGGTGTGAACATGGCGTCCACCATCGAAGCGATTGCCCGGGTCGACATTCCGGTCATGGGCCACATCGGACTCACGCCGCAGAGCTACCATCGCATGGGCGGCCACAAGGTGCAGGGTCGCACCAGTGGCGCGAAGATCGGCGGCCACGCCCCACCCGGATCACGCGAACGACTGATCGAAGATGCCCTCGCCGTGCAGGAAGCGGGTGCAATGGGAATGGTGCTCGAAGGCATCCCGTTCACCCTCGCCCAGGAGATCACGGGCATGCTCGACATCCCCACGATCGGCATCGGCGCCGGTCCACATTGCGACGGCCAGGTGCTGGTGCTGCACGACGTGCTCGGTCTAGCCGATCTCAAACTTCGCTTCGCCAAGCAGTACGGCGACCTGCGTGCGGCCGCCGT
>JANMCE010000022.1:0-12100 GCA_031360915.1 Actinomycetes bacterium
TCTCGATCAGGTCCCCGACCGACCTCACCATCTCATCTACGTCGCGTGCCCAACCGGCGGCCTCGCGATAGTGGACGTAATCGTCGTACGGAGCGAACGCAGACTCGATCCGCCGACGCCATGCCCGTTCGTCGATTGGCGAACTCGTCGCCGCGGCCGCACGCGCCAGGAGCTGCACGCGTAAGCGCCAATCAGCCTCAACTTGAGCCAGCACAAGAGCGACAAGTTCGTCGTGATCGAGCCCGGACACGAACTCGACCAAATCCACCGCCGTGGTGGCATCCGATATCGGTGGGGTCGCCACACTCGCAACAAGCGACACGTCGTCCCCGTGGGTTGCCGCGAGAGGGTTGCGACGACGTGTTTACACATGTCACCGTCCTCGGCAGCCCGACACGCGCACGACCAAACCGAGCTCCCGTCCTCAACACCGATCGTCACCGAGTACGGGATCGTTCCCCGCACCACCGCGCTCACACGCGACCCCGAGATCTCCACAACTTCAACCCGACGATCCCGCTGGTAAACCACACCACGCGAGAACACCCTCGGGCCTGCTCGCGCCATGACCAGCAACGATGACCAAGCCGAGCCGAGCCTGCGCCGCGTCCAACTCTGCATCGGTCCACGAGCTCTGCACTTTCGAGGTGCAGAGTTCGCTGCCGAGTGCAGGGTTTCATCGTCCGACGGCAGGTCAAGCGGGCGTGTCGACGCCCGGGCGACGAAGGTGCTCGACAACGCCAGCGACTTCTACCGATCCTTCTAACGGATGACCGATCCGCGGTTCGTCCGTATTGAGGAGGAATCCGTCATGCAGGGATACGCCGCCCGCAAAGGCAACCGCTGGTACGTACCACCAGCGACTGGGGTCAAGACAGCCGGAGGCGACTGGGCCAACTATGCCGCAACCACCGCACGAACACCACGATGAGCCCGCGAGAGCCGATACCGATCCAACAACCTCACCTTCCAGCCACCCATTCGGCGGACAGGTTCCAGAACGCATCTGTGAGCCCGAGATCGTTCAGGATCGCCTGGTTCTGCTCCCGGGTGCGCGGCCACCAGCTCGGATCGATCCGATTGCCCCACCAGGCGTACGCAAGCTCGCACAGCTTTGCGACGCTGATCGTCGCACCTTGGGCTCGCGAACCGAGCCAGCGACCGATGTGCTCCTCCGACCGGAAGAGGTTCATCGTGCCTCAAGTGAAGGCGATGTCGTCCCACCATCGAACAGCTGGGACGACGCAGTGGAACAACAACGCTTCGTCGTCGGGACGTTCGTTACGCACCGCAACCGTGATCGGCTCACCGCAGTCGGCGCACGATGTTTCGATGCGACCATCGGCGTGTAACGCGGCACAGATACCGAAGGCATCCCATGCACAGTTCGCGTACCACCATCGGTCGTCCGCGAACACCCGATAGGCGGTCGGAACCGCGGAGAACGGGTTGGCCATCCGGATCTCGCGTGTGTGCGACTGCAACACCAACGCATGATCGTCGTGCAGCCGCTGCCAACCGGACCACACCTCGTCAGCGGTCGCGCCGGTGACAGCCGCGATGTCCTGGACGGTTGGCGCATGACCCAACTCGACGAACTTCCCGTAGGTCAGGTTGCGGAGCGCAACATCGTCATCGTTCATCAACGAACCGTATCGCGTGGCCGGTCGATTCAGCGTCCGATGCGGCACGGTGCATCAGGCGCGGCAGCGAGTGCGATCTGTGCCATCGGGAGGCCACGTTGTTCGGCAATCTGCTGGGCGTCGCCATCGATGTCGAAACGGCTGCCGACCGGATCGAGCGTCGCCAGCGTCCCCTCAAGACCCGCTGATCGCGGTCGGCCAACGTTCACGACAACCAGGGCTCCGCTCGAACGCCAGCTGCACGACCGACCCCGCCGGCGAGCACCGTTGGTACGGCATCGTGCAGACCTACGAACCGGGCACCTGGTTGAACCTGCAAGGTCCGTACGCAACGCCGAGCGATGCGCACCAAGTGTCAGGGCGAAGCGTTATCGGGCGCCCGGTAAGGGCCGCAGTGCCGTGGTTACCTTTGCAGCCAAGACCGAGGTATCGAGCGTCGATATCGGGTGGTCCTCAGTGATATCTTCGGCACTCCGTGCCGTCAGCCGAGCGTTCTCGAGCGGTTCACATGGTCGCCATTTTCGCGCAGACCTGACCGGCCCTCGGGGCCGAACCGCGATCGCTCCGACATGCGCAAGCCGACAACCCACCGCCACGCCCCGGCCCCTGTTTGTAGGCCGTCAGCAAGCAGACTGCGGGTTGGTGCTCGGCAGCACGGGCGCGGCCGCGTGCCCTTGTCAGTCGATGGCCGCATGTGACCGGGTTGCATATGCGCTGCGCCGCCGAGCGCTACGCTGGCGCAGCCAAGACCGACCCGCGAGACGCCTGGGCGCTTGCGTCGCCGTTTGCGGCTGTGCTTGCTCATCGTTCTGTGATGACGCCGCACGCGATTCGGTCGCCGGCGTTGCCGGTCCTTGAAGTCGCGGCTATGGCGTCAGGTGAGTTCGCGGTGTACTGCGTCGCGGCGCCACCGACTGGGATGTTGCCGAAGTTGTCGGTACCGCCATGCACGATGACGGCTCGTCCGTCGAGATCGCCCGGGTTGATCTTGTCGATGCGGAAGTGGGTCTCGATGCTTCCGTCGGCATTGACGTACACGACCGGCAGGTCACCGACATGGCGCGAGTGGGACTGCCCCGTGGGGTTGTAGTGGCCGTCGGCCGATGCGAACCATGTTGCAGGTGCAGCTGCCGAGTCGGCTATACATCCCTCCCCGTTTGTCTCGTTGACGACATCGTTGGCATGGATGTGGAAGCCATGGAAGGCGTCGACACCGGGCACGGCGGCGAGGCGAACCCGAACCTCGGTATGCCCGTGGGCGGTTCGAAAATCGACGGTGCCAACTTTGGTGCCGTCGGCGGTGGCGAGTTTCGCCTTCGCCGACCTGGTGTGGGCCCCTGCCGTCGTTGCGGTAACAACGCCGACGGCGATCACGGCCCCGCAAGCTACGGACAACAGTTTCTTGTTCACGGTGGTTCTCCCTCTTGATGGTGGTGCACTGCTGTCGCGCCCAGGCGGCCGTTCGGTTCACCCAAATCGGCTGGCTGGTGAACCGTTAGACCGAGTCGGCGCGACAGTGTGGTGTGCCTGCTCACCGCGTGCCCATCGAACACTCGCCGTCGCGGGTGTCGGCAATGACCGACGAGCAGCTCGTCGCGGCCATTGCGGGGGCGAGCAACGATGCGCTTGCCGAGCTGTATCGCCGCCACGCCCCGTGGCTCCTGGCTCGTCTTCGCTGCCGATGCGCCGACGACGGCATCGTTGCCGAGGCCCTGCAGGACACCTTCGTGGCCGTGTGGAAGTCGGCGAGGTCGTTCGACGGCCGCGGCGCCCCGGCTGCTTGGCTGTGGGGAATCGGCGTGCGGCGGCTCATCGGCCAGTTGCGCAAGCGTCATCCTGATCCTGTTCTGGTGGAGGAGCGCTGGGGCAGTTCGGTCAGCGCCGAAGAGCTCGTGCTCCTCGGCACCGAGCACGGCGACCTTGCCGGCGCGCTCGACGGCTTGTCGCCGGAGTTGCGCGCCGTAGTTCAGGCCACGGTGCTCGATGGTCTGACCACCCGCGAAGCAGGCCGGCTGCTCGGGATCCCCGCCGGCACCGTAAAGACGAGGATGATGCGCGCCCGCGCCGAGATGAGAGGAGCACTGACATGAGCTGGCACATCAGCCCAGATGCTGCGAAGGAATACGTCGGACAACGTCGCAGCGGGTCGGGCGTTGCCTCGATCGAGGCTCACTTGCTGACGTGCAGCGAGTGTCGGCGGCTGGTTGCCGACGTGTCGGCGGCGACGCACGAGCCGTTGCTCGGCTTGGTCTGGCAGCGCGTTACGATCACGCTCGACGATGCCAACCGTCCGTGCAGTGAACGGGTCCTCACCCGCATCGGGCTCTCGACCGAGACCGCTCGCCTGGTCGGTGCCACCAGCCGTGCCCGGCTGTCGTTCATCCTCGCCACGCTGCTCACGGTCGCCGTCGCGCTTGTCGCCGCCAGCAGCGGGCGCGATGCCCAGTTCGGCATGTTCCTCTCCGTCGCCGCGCTCGGCCCCCCGGTGGCGACAGCGCTGGCTTTCGGTCGACGCGTCGACCCGGCGCATGCACTCGTCACGACCGCACCAACATCGGTGTGGCGGATCGCGCTGCTGCGCACCGCGGCATCGCTCATTCCCGCGGTTGCAATCACCGGTCTCGCCAGCCTCATCGTGCGCGAGCGCGGGTGGGCGGCGATGGCGTGGCTGCTGCCCGGCATCGCGATGGCGGTCGTGTCGCTCGCCTTGTCGACCTGGCTGTCAATCGAACGCGCCACGCTCAGTGTCGCCATCGTGTGGCTCGCCGCCCCGATCGTCGCGGCGCTGCCAGCCGCGGAACTGATCGATGCGACCGCCGGACCCGGCCAGTTCGTCGCCCTCGTCGCGGCCGCCGTTGCGACGCTCGTGATCACCACTCGCCGTTCCTTCCTCGACCTCCGGGAGACCTGATGGACACCTTTGACCAGACCTACGTCCACCTCCAGAATCTGATTAAGTCATACGGCCGCCAGAAAGCGCTCGACGGCGTGTCGCTCGAGCTCGGCCCCGGCATCACCGGCTTGCTCGGCCGCAACGGCGCCGGCAAGACGACGTTGCTCCGCATTCTTGCCACCGGGCTAGCCGGGTCGAGCGGCGACGTACGAGTCCTTGGCCAGGACCCCACCGACGCTGCCGGGCGGCTCGCCATCCGGCGTTGCCTCGGCTACGTGCCACAGGAAGGCGCACTCTACGAGAGCTTCACGCCGTTCGACTTCGTCGACTACGTAGCTATTTTGAAGGAGCACACCAACCGCGACGACCGCCACGCCGAGGTGCGTCGCGTCCTCGACGCAGTCGATCTTGGTGACGTGACCCGCAAGAAGATCCGCAAGCTGTCGGGTGGCATGAAGCGACGCGTCTCGCTCGCCCAGGCGCTGCTGGGCGATCCCCGTCTGCTTGTGCTCGACGAACCGACCGTCGGCCTCGACCCCGAGCAACGGTTGCGCTTCCGACAGCTGATCTCGCGCCACGCCGAGCGTCGCTGTGTCCTGTTGTCGACCCACATGACCGAGGACGTCGAAGCGTTGTGCGACCGGGTGATCGTCATCGAGGAAGGCGTCGTGCGCTTCGACGGGACACCGCTCGAGCTGACCGAGACGGCCCGCGGCAACGTCTGGGTCGCCGACCGGCCCGACCCGACCGCCGCCATCTCGTGGCGAACAGGCGAGGGTCGCCATCGCCACATTGGCTCCGCCCCCACTGATGCCGAAATGGTCGCCCCGACCCTGCAAGATGGCTACCTGCTGCTGTCCGGCGGGCTCACCAACGAGGTGGCGGCATGAACGCCGAGTTCGCCCTGGCCCGGGTAGAGGGCACACGCCTGCTGCGCAACCCGCTGGTGTGGCTCGCCGTCATCCCGTCGGCCCTTTGGGTCAACTCGGCCAAGGCTGCGCTCGACCGACGAGAAGCGGAGAACATCATCCACCTCTTCACCGGATACGCAGTGCTGCTGCCCGGCTTCGCCACCCTGATCGTGACCATCCTCGCCGTGCTCCGCAGCCGATTGGCAAACGCCGACGAACTGCTCGACACGCTTCCCGTCACGCGGGCGCAACGGTCGGTCGCCCACGGGTGGTCAACCGCCGCCAATGCCCTATACGGCGCGGTCATCATCGCCGCCGCCTACCTCTACCTGCGGCCATCGTCGAGGCCTGGCCTCTACCCCGAGGCAGCACCACCCGTCTTCGAAGCTCCCCGACCCAACATTGCCCAGATGTTGCAGGGACCGGTAGCACTCGCCGCGGTTGCCGCCGGAGTCATCGCGCTCGTTCGCTGGATACCGACCTGGCTCGTCGCCGTGCCGCTCTTCTTCTCGTTGGCCGTCCAAGGCCTCTTCTTCGGGACCTACAATGGCGTACCAACCTCATGGGTCACCTGGCTGTGGCCACTGTCGAACGGCATTGTGCAGGACGGCTGGATTGACAGCGGCTGCGGCACGGCGACCGGGACCGGCCAGCTTCTGCTCACCGGCTTCGACCGGACCACACCGTGGTGGCACCTCGGCTACCTCCTCGCGCTCGGAGTGTGGTCCGTCACGATCGCCGTTCTCCGCCACCGTCGCGACATGCTGGCATGGACAGCGTTCGCCGTGTCGCTCGTCGCGACCATCGGCTTCGCGCTCATCCAAGCCGCCGTGTACACGCGGCCGCTCTAAACCAAATGAACCACACGACCTGCATCGCACGCGCCGCGCACACTGTCTACGTCGACCGGCACGTCCTGCGCCGGCTGCCCCTCACCACGCTCGGTGCCGCAACGCTGCTGGCGGGCGGCTTCGTGTGGGCTTGGGCGACACGACAACAACAGGGTGTCCAACTCGTTGGCTACCTGCGTTGTTCAACAGTCGTACTGGCGGCGTGCGCCGCGCCGTTCCTCGATGATGTCGGCGCGCCCATCCTTGACGTCACGCCACGCGGACGCGGCCGTCGTCGAGCCCTCGATGCCTTCGTTGCGCTTGCCCTCGTGCTCTCTGCGTGGGTTGCCAGCGCGCTCGTCGGCTTCGCGCTCGTCGACCGGGTCGAATTGTTGCCCCACCAGTTCCCCTGGGGCGCGAGCCTGCTCGAAGTGACGGCGCTGACCATGCTCGGCCTCGTGGCAATGACTGTCGTCACCCAGCGAACGGGGCCGGGAAACGGCGGCCGCGTTGCCTTGGTGATCGGCGTTGCCGCCCTGGTCAGTCTCGCTGTCCCGCTGACGAACGACTGGCTCTGGCCAGCGGTGCCTGGCGGTAGCGCCTGGCGAAACGCCCATGTGCGCTGGGCGGTGCTCTTGGCTGTGGCGATCGGCGCGCTCGTCATGGCATTGCGCGACCCAGCGCGGCCGTCGCGCTACGACTTGGCTGCGGCTACCCGCCAGCGTCGACGCGACGCTGATATGACAAGTCCTGGTCGGCGAGTCACGGACTCGATCGGGAGGTGATCGAGAAAATTCGCTCCGTCCTGGCGGGCATCGTGGTCGAGCCCACTGCCGACGAACTCAACGGCCAACTCTCCGAGGCGCCTCATTACCCGCACGTAGGCGTCACGATGCGACGATTCCACCTGCCCGTGCATCGAGAACGGCAGCTCGTGCAGCGAGGAAACGGGTGGCGGGGACATATTCGGGGACACGACGGGGCACATGAGAAGCGTTTGATCGGCGTTGTGTTGAGCATCGCGAAGCTTCGGGTCGGTCAGGAGGCCTACCCGAAGGGCCATTGAGCGTTGCGTCGATATCCGTCGGGTCACCGCCAGCGCGATCCTGGTCTCGATTCCTCGGATGGGGTTATCGGCACCCACATGTCGTCAGCGACCACAACGGCAGGAGTACCGGCTCCGCCTGCTCAAATCCCGAACTTCGAGTACGACTCCTTGGCCGCCAGAATCACATGATCCTCGACCCCGTTCTCACGATCGACGTTAGCGAGCGCGTACGCCGGAGACGTCATCATCGCGAGGAACGCCGCACGCGACGGGTAGAGAACCACTACGACCCAGTCCCAGCGGCCGTCGCCGAGGTCTCCGACCGCGGCACCCTCGACGTGTCCGGACCACAGGACGGTTCCGCCGACGCCCTTGAGCAATGGCATGTCGGCTTTACTGTAGCGGATGTAGGCATCCCATCCGCTCCCGTTTCCGTCAAGTGAACGCTCGCGGAAACGAACGAGGTTGACCATCACCACGGGACCTTCATCAGCCAACGACGACACAAACTGCTGATTGAGATCCTTCGGACCTGTCGACACTGACGACCCCTCTGCCTGGTTGTCGACGACGACTTCAATCTGCCGTTGCGACTTGTTTCTTGACTGCCCCCGCCAGCTCAGCGATGAACCAGCTTGAACGAGTGTAGTCCTTCCGCCGGTCTTCTGCTGCCGGTCACCATCGCGTCGAGCCATGCGCTCGCTCCGTCGATTTCGGACGTGAGGCTGGCCCGTTCTGCGAGGAGATCGGCGGCGGCTGGTGGCGGCTGGTGGCGGCCCGAGCGGCGCCCCTTCGTTGTCCTGCGGCCTGAGCTCGTTTGGAAGGGGTCGACCCGTCGCGAACTCGGCGACGGAACGATCGTCGTCGGCCAGCGTGGGCTTGCCGTTCAGGGAGCCTGCGGTCCTTGATCGCTCGGCGTAGTGAAGTTGTCGGCAAGGTCATCGAGCGCTGTAAGCGTTGAGCCGGGCATCTCCTCACCGAGCACCCGTCTGACCGCGGCGGCCGCTGCGGTCGGGCCTCCTGCGTCGTTGTACATCAGCACGTAGGCGATGTCGTACCAATCCTTGGCCTTCCGGCGAGAGCGAGCGGCTGCAGTCTTGGCGAGTAAGTATCCGCCCAGTCCGGTGACGTTGAGCCGTCGAAATGTACCGTCACTTGCGCAGGCTGGTCATCGAGGTCCGCGAGCAACTCGAACTTGACTACCATCTTGGGCGCGCGACCGTCGGCAACCCACCGCCACACGCGCTCGCTGTCAGGTTGGAACTCGGCGTTCATCAACGCTTCCTCCAACCGCCGAATGTTCACGGCCCCGCGGGCGATTTCGAGATCGACCTGCACGTCGATGTCGGTCGTACCGGCGTGCCGGTATGGGCTGGCCGTACAAAGCAGATCTGGTACGAGTCCGCCGAGCACCACGAACTCGGGTTTCGCGCCGTAGTGATGCACGATGCGGATCAGTGCCCGTTCAGCGGCCGCTCGCGCTTGTCGGCTGCGTGGTTGTTCATCGGCCATGGCGGGTCTCCCTCAGATGCTCGGCGACGTCTTCGCCGCGGACTCCAGATACACGTAGGTCGGCAAACACCCTTGGCCAAGGCGCGACCATCATTTCGCCGACTTGTTCGACGAGGCGACTCGTCGCGTCGGTCGGAAACGTAGATAGTTGCAATCGGCCGCCCTCAATCGGTCGCAAACCTGCGACATCCGCCGCGCGGGCGAGGTCGGTCAACGACCGTCCGGCAACGTACACGTCGGCAGTGTTCACGTTGGTCAGATGCGGCGCGGTTACACGAGCAACCCGAGATCGGTCAGCGTACGTAACGCAGCGACACAACTTCCCGTTGACAGACCGGTTGCCGAGGTGACGGCGTCGACCGTCGGCGCAACGTCACACAGCAACGCTTCGGCAACGGCTTCGGTAGCGGCAGTCCACCCCGCCAATCGGCGACGCGACGAGTCGACGAGGCCAGGACGCACGACAACGATTGTGCCGACGGCAATCTCGGCCGCTCCTGTCTCGTCGACCCAACCGATACCAGCCTGGGTCAATGCTGCTCGCGCTCCGGGTGACAACCTTCGGGCAGCGACGATCTGAGGCCGGTCACCCATCGTGTCGAGAACCCGACGGACGTCCGGCAGCCACCCATCGTCCGCCCAGGCCACCCGCAGCACGGTTCCGTTCACGACCACATGACTAGACCCGGCATCGATCTCGACCGGCCGAGGAAGCACAGAGGCGAGCAGATCACGACAGCGACGACCTACTGACTGCGCCTCCTCTGCGACGACCTCCTTGCTCATATAGATCAGACCATCTCAATACCTCAGAAATCTCTGATCTATAGATGGAGCTGCTTGTTTGCGGCATAGCGCGTCACAACCCGGGGATCGTTCCGGCCCCGGCCGCGGTGGCCACCCGTATCCGCCGCCGCTCCTCGGCAGTCTGGATCGCATGACGCGATTCCGTCTTGATGCGCTCTCGTTCCTGCAGGATTTCCTGCACGGTGGCCGCATCGATTCGTCGAGTCGAGCCGGCTGCCATCGGGCGAGTTCCTGGATGTGCGTGGCCGTTGTCATGTGGTGGCGCCGATGGCGGTGAGGTAGCGGTCGAGGGATTCGTCGACCGCTTGGCGGGCGTTGCCGATGATGTTGAGTCCCCATGTGAAGCCGTACAGGTCGTCGAAGGCGACGTCGGCGAGGCGGCGGCGGATGTCGTGGATGACCGGGGCGGCGACGGGGATGTAGTTGGGGACGCTGTGCATGACGCTGACGTGGCGGCGGTCGGCGGCGACGTGGAGCGAGTCGCCAGTCAGGAGCACCCCTTTGCCGTGCGGTGCCGCGGTCCAGTGCAGCACGGCGCTGCCGGGGAAGTGGCCGGGGCAGTGGATCAACGCCACCGTTGGCGAGAGCTGGTGGCGGTCGCCGGTCCAGGTGGTGATGTGGGGTGACGGGCGGGGGATCCAGTCGCGGTCGGCGTCGTGGACGAGGATCGGAACGCCACCGAAGGCGTCGCTCCATTCGACCATCGCCGAGTAGAAGTGCGGGTGCGAGATGGCGATCAGGTCGATGCCTCCGAGCCGTTCGATCTCGTCGATGGCGGTCGGTGTGATGACGCTGACGCAGTCCCACAGGATGTTGCCGGCGTCGGTTGGTAGGAGCAGGGCGCGTTGTGGGATCGCGAACGGTTCGACGATGCCGACGCCCATGAGGTCGCCGTCGAGCTCGATCCGGTTGTGCAGGGTGGCGGCGAGTTCGTCGTGGGTGGTCCACTGCTGGCCGTCCGCTCCGACGTGTTGACGGTCGTCGGTGCACACTCGGCACGAGTCGGGTGGCCCGGTCGCGTCGGCGTACTGGGTGCCGCAGGTGGCGCAGACGTGGCGGGTCAGAGCGAGGGTCGAGTGGGTCACGTGAACTCCAATGGCGGTGCTGGCATCGGTGTGGCGCACGATGTTGCCGTCGTCGTCGAGGTACTCGACGCGCCCGTTCGCTTCGATATGGATTACGCACGGCTCGTCACCGATTGCTTCCCAGGTGTCGATGTTGTCGACCGGCTCGTACCCGTATGAGCCGGCCCCGATGACCTCCGGGCAACCGGCGATGCGCCGTTGGCCGGACAGCACGAACGCGTGGACCTCACCGGTGTGATGGTGGCGAGGCACGACGGCGCCGGGCTCGACCTTGAGCAGTAGCTGGTAGCCGGTGTCGCCGGGGAAGAACACGATCGGCTTGAACGAGATGCCCGTCGACAACGGGATCCAGTCGAGGTGGCGTTGTGATGCAGGACGTGTCCACCTGTCATACCCGCATTGTCGCACCTCCGATGTCATGACAGAAGAGCCAATCATGGCGTAAGTTGTCGGACCAATGGAGATCGATCTGTTCGTCGACCCGACCCGACCGCGGCAAACCTCGGCCACCCTGTTCGACCAGATCCGCGACGCCATCACCACCGCCCGCCTCGCCCCCGGCGACCGGCTCCCCACCAGCCGTGACCTTGCCGCCGAGTTGGGAGTGGCCAGGTCCACGATCGCCACCGTCTACGCACACCTCATCGGGGAAGGCTTCGTCGAGGCACGCACCGGCGACGGCACGTACGTCGCCCACCACCCCGCCAGCACGCCACCTCGCCGCAGGGCCGCGCCCACCGCCCTCACCCCACGCCGGGCCGTCGCACCACCCCCGCAGCCTGCGGTGATCTCGGATGTTCGGATCGATCTGCGCACCGGCCGACCCGATCCTCAGCTGTTCCCGCTCGTCGACTGGCGGCGCTGTGTCACGACCGCGCTGCAGTCCCCGCCACCGGGCTACGGAGACCCTGCCGGCCTCCCCGCCCTGCGCCGCGCCCTCGCCGCCTGGATCCGGCGGTCGCGGGGTGTCGTCGCCGAGCCCGAACAGGTCCTCGTCACCGCCGGAGCCCAGCAATCATTCGACCTCCTCTCCCGCGTGCTCCTCGCGCCAGGCGACACGATCGCCATCGAAGAACCCGGCTACGCCCCCGCCCGCCGCGTGTTCGAACACAACGGGTTGCGCGTCGCCCCGGTACCGGTCGACAGCGACGGGATCGTCGTCGAAGCCATCCCGTCGAGCGCACGAGCGGTGTACGTCACCCCGTCGCACCAGTTGCCAACGGGCGTCACCATGACCGCGGCCCGCCGCCGTGCCCTGCTCGCACTCGCCCACCAACGCAGCCTTGCGATCATCGAGGACGACTATGACACCGAGTACCGCCACGTCGACCGGCCCCTCGAACCACTCCAACTCCTCGACACCGCCGGCCG
>JANMCE010000023.1:0-17028 GCA_031360915.1 Actinomycetes bacterium
TTGGCCGCACGTGGAGCAGCCTTCTTGCGGCCGGCGCCCTTGGCGGGCATCGGCTCGGCGACAGTCGGGACGGCCACAACACCCGTAGGCGCCAAGCCGGGCAGCGCGGCATCGATGCCGCGGCGGGCGGCGTTGAAGCTCACGATGATGACGGCGCGCTTCTCGCCCAACGCCACCACTTCACGAGCACTGCGCGGTGCGGGCACGGCCATGGAGCGCATGGGGACGTAGATATGTACGCCATCGGCCGTGACGGCATAGGCACCGTGGGAGGAGTAACTCTCGAAGGTCACGCCGAGCGAGGCGCCGACCGGGTGGTGCTCGACGAAGCTGAGGAAGGCCATCAGCTCGTTCGTGGGGTTGCCCTTGGGCGTAGCCGGGGCGGCAGGCTTCGGACCGGCAGCAGCCTTGGCCGCTGCAGTCTGCGAACGGGAGGGCTTCGGCTCGGCAACAGCAGCAGCGGCCGGCGCTTCCATACGGGGACCGCGACGGCCGGGCGGCGGACTCTTCGGCACCGGCATTGGTTGGGATGCCGACACGCTCGGCCGGGCCGCCACTTTCGGGTCCCGTTTGGCGACGCGGGTGGCCCGGCGCGAAATCATGCCGCGCACGGGCGCTCGGGGCACGAACACCCAGCCAACATGCGGGACGGGCTTGCCACCGACCAGACGACCCTCGTCGAACAGCCACTCGTGCTCGCCGTGAAACTCCTGGAACGAATCATTCGACAGGATCACCGCGTGGGCCTTTTTGGCGATCTGCAGAACGAACGCGTCGCCACGCCCAATGGCGCCCGCTGGCGGAGAAACGAGCTCGTTGTTCTCGATGGCCTCGTCGAACTCGGCCACCTCCTTGGCGTCGATGCGGTGGCCGAAGGTTGCGTCGACCACGACGGTAATGATGTCGTGGGGGTTCTCTTCCAGATAGGCCAGAACGGCCTCATTCAGCTGGTGCAGACTGGGCAGGGTTCGGCCTTCGGTGGCCAGGTTGGATCCATCAACGACGACGTGTTTCGACATAACGCTTTCCAGTCAATCATTCCTTGGGCCGTTCGTCGGGTATCTCTCCCAACGATTGGACTCCAAAGGGCCTAGAAACCGGTGAAGGTTTCGTCCATGAGGTCAGCAAGTTCCTGTTCGTGGATCTTGGCCGAGCCGGTGGCGGGGCTGCCCGATTCAACTCTGGCAACGGCCCGCAGGTCGTAGCCGTCGTTCTTGATGCGGAAGATGCGGTGCTCGACGAACGTCCACGGGCCCATGTTCTCTGGCTCTTCCTGCAACCAGACGACTTCGTGGGCATTCGGGTAGCTGCTGAGCACGTCGATGATCTGGTCGTGCGGGAAGGGGAACAACTGCTCCACCCGCACCACCGCCACCGGGGCGTTGCGCTTGTCCCGCTCGGCCAGTGCATCAAAGCCAACCTTGCCCGAACACAGCACCACTCGAGTGACGGCGTTGCGGTCAACCACCTTCGGGTCATCCAGCACCTCCTGGAAGTGACCAGTGGTGAAGGCGTGAATGGGCGAACGCGACTCGGCGCGACGCAGATAGCTCTTGGGTGTGAACAACACCAGTGGCTTGCGGACCTCGCGACGAAGCTGACGCCGCAGCACGTGGAAGTACTGCGCCGCGTTGGTTGCATTTACAACTTGAATGTTGTCCTCGGCGCACAACGTGAGGAAGCGTTCGATACGAGCCGATGAATGCTCGGGGCCCTGACCCTCGAATCCGTGGGGCAGAAGCATGACCAGACCGGAGGTCTGATCCCACTTGTCTTCAGCCGCAACCAAGTACTGGTCGATGATGATCTGCGCGCCGTTGACAAAGTCGCCGAACTGCGCTTCCCACAGCACCAACGAGTTCTTGTCGGTGACCGAGTAGCCGTACTCGAAACCGAGCGCGGCGTATTCCGAGAGCAGCGAGTCGTAGATACGAAACGCACCCGACGCGCCAGGCAGCGTTTGGAGCGGGGTCCAGACATCGCCGTTGTCGTTGTCGATCAGGGCGGCGTGGCGCTGGCTGAACGTGCCGCGACGGCAGTCTTCTCCGGCGAGGCGCACACTATGACCGTCGAGCAGCAGCGAACCGAACGCCAACGCTTCACCGGTGGCCCACTCGACCTCGCCCCCCTGGTGGAACAGCTTGGCGCGAGTCTCAAACTGACGCACCAGCTTGGGGTGCGCGGTGAACGTTTCGGGGTAGGCGGTGAAGTGATCGAAGATCGAAGTGAGCACGCCACGTTCAACGCCGGTCTCCACGTGCGGCAACACACCTGCAGGCGCGGGTGGTTTGGCGGCACGAACGACTTCTGTTGGCGCGTGCGATCGGGTTTCTTCGAGCGCAACCTGCAGGCGCGACTGGAAGTCCTCGAGCGCCGCTTCGGCTTCGGCGATAGTGATGTCACCCCGCTTGACCAGGCTCTCGGTGAACAGCTTGCGGACGGTGCGGCGCTGATCAATGGCCCGATACATGAGCGGCTGCGTGTAGCTCGGGTCGTCGCCCTCGTTGTGGCCGTATCGGCGGTAGCAAACCATGTCGATGACGACGTCGTCGTGGAACTGTTGGCGGTAGTCGTAGGCCAGCTTTGCGACTCGTACGCATGCCTCGGGGTCGTCACCGTTGACGTGGAAGATAGGGGCCTGAATAGCCTTGGCCATATCGGTGCAGTACGGCGAGGAACGGGCGAACTCAGGCGCCGTGGTAAACCCGATCTGGTTGTTGATAACCACGTGGATGGTGCCGCCGACGCGGTAGCCGCCCGTGTCACTCATGGCGAAGCACTCGGCCACAATGCCTTGACCAGCGAACGCGGCGTCGCCGTGAATCAGCACAGGCAGCACGGGGAACGAACCGGGCGGATCAATCTGATCCTGTCGGGCCCGCACCATGCCAAGCACGATCGGGTCGACCGTTTCGAGGTGGCTGGGGTTCGCCGCCAGTTCGACCTTGATGTCCTTTCCGGTCGGGCTCTCGTACTTGCCCTGGGCGCCGAGGTGGTACTTGACGTCACCCGAGCCCTGCACGGAATCGGGAGCGACGTAGCCCTCAAACTCTTTAAAGATCGTGCCCATGCTCTTACCGATGATGTTGGCCAGCACATTCAGCCGACCGCGGTGCGCCATGCCCAGCACTGCGGAATCGAGCCCGTCATCGGCCGCAGCCGCGAGGATGGTATCGAGGATCGGAATGGCTGATTCTGCACCTTCCAAACCGAAGCGCTTGGTGCCCACGTACTTGGTGCCGAGGAACTTCTCCATCGCCTCGGCTGCGTTCAAACGTGACAGCAGGTGACGCAGCTCGGAGGATGACAGCTTGAACCGCACGCCCTCGATACGGGCCTGCAACCAGCGCTGCTTGTCGGTCTCCTGCATGTGCATGTATTCGATGCCAATGGTGCGGCAGTACGCGTCACGCAGCACCTTCAAAATCTCGCCGAGTGGAAGCCGGTCATAGCCCGCCAGGCCACCCGTGAGGAACTCTCGGTCGAGGTCCCAGATGGTGAGGCCGTAGGTGGCCGGATCGAGCTCGTCGTGCATCTTTGGCTCTTTCCAGCTCAACGGATCGAGGTCGGCAATGAGGTGACCACGAGCCCGGTGGGTGCGGATGAGCTGGCCAACCTGCATCTGCTTGGACAGCATGGCCTCTTCCCGATTGAGCGGGCTGACATCGCGGCGCCACTGCACCTCTTCGTACGGCACACCGAGGCTGCGGAAGATGTCGTGATAGAAGCCGTGATCACCAACGAGCAGCTCGTGAATGCGCTTCAAGAACAGCCCCGACTCGGCGCCCTGGATGATGCGGTGGTCGTAGGTGCTGGTGATGGTGACGACCTTGGACACGCCCATGTCGGCCAGCTGACGCTCATCGGCGCCCTGCCACTCGGCTGGGTAGTCGATGGTGCCGACACCTACAATGACGCCCTGCCCCTGTTGAAGGCGCGGCACGCTCTGCACGGTGCCGATCGTGCCCGGGTTGGTGAGTGTGATGGACGCGCCCTGAAAATCGGTGACCGCGAGCTTGTTGGTACGTACCTTGCGCACGATCTCTTCGTACGCGCCAAGGAACTCTTTGAAGTCGAGCGCGGCCGCGTTGCGCACAACGGGTACGACCAGCGAACGCGAGCCATCGGGCTTGGCCACATCGACGGCGAGGCCCATGTTCACTTCGGTCTTGCGAACGATGCGCGGCTTGCCGTCGGCACCTTCCAGGTAGGAATGGTTCATGACCGGGACCGTGTCGGCGATAGCACGCACGATGGCGAAGCCGATGATGTGGGTGAAGCTGACCTTGCCGCCATCCTTGCGACCGAGGTAGCCGTTCATCACCCGACGGTTGATCTCCAGCAGCTTGGCCGGCACGTTGCGGAAGCTGGTGGCCGTCGGTACTTCGAGGCTCTTTTCCATGTTGGCCACGATGACCGCACCCACGCCCCGGATCGGATCGCCGAGTTCTGCGGGTGGCTCGGCTGCGGTGGGCGCGGCCGGTGCCGCGGCAGGAGCGATCGGCGCGGCATCGACCGGTGGAGGGGGCAGCACGGCCACCGGCGAGCTGCTCTTGTAGTCCGCAAAGAACTCCTGCCAGGCCGCGCTCACCGTCATGGGGTTCGAGCGGTACTGCTCGAACATCTCTTCGACAAGCCATGCGTTGGGACCGAACGGTTGAGGCAGTTCATCGGACATTTCTCAAGTCTATGTCTGGAGCCCTGACGAGACGTAGGTCCCGCATGGTGTATTTCGAAAGTATTTGCTATCGTAAATAGTCATGACGTCACGACGCACCCCCGTTACCCGATTCGCCATCGGTTTTGGCATCGTTGCCGCGCTCGCTGCCTGCGGCGGAACAGCCCAAAAGACCAGCACCAACACCGTTCCCGCCGTGCCAGACCTGACAGTGCTCGGCCAAGACATCAAGTTCGACAAGAAGGAGTACACCGCGAAGCCGGGCAATGTTGCTCTGGCGTACCTCTCAAAGGGACAGCAAAGCCACAACCTTGTGATCGAAGACGGCTCTGGCAACCGAATAGGCCAAGAACTGATCGTCGGCCCCGGCGCCGCAACGGGCGAGAACTTCACCCTCACCGCGGGCACCTACAAGATGTACTGCACCGTCCCCGGCCACAAACAATCCATGAACGCCACTCTCACCATCGCGTAGCACTGGGTTGAAAACGACGAAGGGGCCGCCCGCGAGGACGGCCCCTTCTGCGTTCGTTGTTTACGCAGTCTTGTTGAGGAACACTTCCGACAGGATCAGGAAGACGACCCAGAGGCCGAAGGCGCTGATGAGCATGTTCTGAACGCTGTCGTACATCCAGTTGAGGCCCTTCTTGGGAGCGACCTTCCAGGGCATGAAGCCGAGGGCGTTGAGCTCCATGATGATGACGATGAGCAAGCCGATACCCCAGAACGCACCCTGCGCGCTACCCGGTGTGCCGAGGGCATACGGCGAGTGTGACTTGAAGACCATGAAGAACAGCATGGAGATCGAGAAGATGGAGTTCTGACGTGACGCCATAAGCGCCTTGCGTCCTGCGCCTGGCGCATCAGGATTGGCGGCACCGCCACCGAGCACCGTCACAGCATTGGCAAGAACGGTCTTTTGGTTGCGCCAGATGACGCCCCAAACGTTCAGCATCATGATGGTTCCGAGCAGCATGCCCATGGAGATGCCGATGAGCCCCGAGTTGTTTACCTTGAAGTAGTCGGGCGTCAGTACTGCGATGAGGATGCCCGTGACGAAGGTGGACACAGCTGCCCAGCGGAACCACCACAGGGCGCGACGGGCCACCTTGTCGAGCGCAACATTTCGGGCGCGAGCACCACCGTCATGCTGCTCGAACTCGGCGAACGCGGGAACCTGCACGAAGTTGAAGTAGTACAGCAGGCCGATCCACATGATGCCGACCAGGATGTGCAGCCAGCGGAAGCCCCAACCGGACAGGCCAGTGCGACTAAAGAAACTTTCAAAGGCAAGCAGCATAGAAATCCCCTGGGGTGATGAACGGCATGTTGACTCATCCCAACGTAGCACCGCTACCGAAAACGCTGAGACATTGCGGCTTTCGGCGGGAAGCAGAAGATGACTTAACAACATCACTGCGTTCTTGCCGATCCTTTTCCTCCTGTTTTGCCCCGATCTGCCGTTCATAGAACTCACAGGCGCCGATCAACTGCGAGAGGAGGCACCGCGAGTGACAGAACCAATCACAAAACCCGTCACGACCGCGTTGGCCGACCCCGTCGACACGACGGACGAGCCGACGCCTTCCTCCGGCACGTTCGAGCCAGCCGTCGTCGCACCGCCTGCTCGCTATCGACCAGCTCTCCTCGCCTACATCACTTTCATCGTGGGCCTCTTTGTCGCCTTGGAAGTCTTCCTGGTGCATAGCGCCACCACACTTCGGCCGAGCAACGTCGGGACCTTCGGTCTGTTCGCCGCGCTCGCCCTGCTGGCTGGGTTGCGCCCACTGAGTTGGCTCGGGCCAAGCAAGAAGTGCGAGATATCGACCTCTTGGACCTTCTCTCTTTGTCTGTTCCTGTCTGCACCCATTCCGACGGCGGCTGCAGCCATGTTCTGCATTTCGCTGCTCAACTACGCCGCGCGTCGCCGACCGATGCTGTTGAGCTTCTACAACGCCTCATCTGGATCGCTGGCCCTAGTAATATCCACCATCGTTGTCACGGCCGCCGGTACCTCACCAACCTTTCACCAGACCACCGGCTCGGTTAGCCAACGCTGGGTGATCGGAGCGATCGCCGTCGGTTCGATAGGCAATCTGGTGGACTTAATCATGGCTTCTATTTGCGTCGCGCTTCACCTGCGCGTTTCATCGCCTCGGTTTCTGCGGAACGCCTTTGCAAACATCACGGCTATCGACGTCATGCCCATCGGCCTCGCTCCTGCGTTCATTGTGTTGAACCGCACCAGCTTGCTCGCAGCAGTGCTTCTGACGCTTACCGTTGGGGCGCTCTACAAGACGACTGAGACAGCCCTCAATCAGCGGCACGAGGCCACGCATGATCCCCTTACTTCGCTCTCGAACCGCCGCTCGTTCCACGATCAGGCAGCGGTGGCGATCTCGGTTGCCTCTCGGCGCCAGCACACCCTGTTCGTTCTGCAGCTCAGTATCGATGGCTTCAAGAGCCTCAACGACCGCCTCGGCCGAGCGGTGGGGGATGACGTCCTGCAGAAAGTAGCCGAGCGTCTGCAAGACGACCGGCGCGCCGGAGATCTGGTGGCGCGGCTGGAAGCCAACGACTTCGCCATTCTCCTGCCCGGGCCGTGCTCGGCCACCGAAGCACGCGCCGTGGCCGATCGCATCATCGAGCGACTACAGACCCCACTTGAACTAGCGGGAGTTCCTCTCAAGACGACCGTGAGCATCGGGATGGCGGAGTTTCCAGCCCACGGCGAAGATATTGACACGCTGCTGTCAAAGGCCGACATGGCGTTATATCGCGCCAAGAAGGCCAACAAGGGGCCGGAGGTGTACACCGATGACCACACTCGCACCGGTCCATCTCGGATGATGCTCGCCGGTGAAATCCACGAAGCAATTCGTCGTGGTGAGTTTTTTCTCGCCTATCAACCCAAGCTGGATCTCCATTCCCATGCCTTCATCGGCGTGGAGGCACTGGTGCGCTGGCTCCATCCGGAGCGTGGCATTCTGTATCCCGACGCCTTCATCCCCACGGCCGAGCAAACCGATCTGATGCAGGAACTGACCGAGTACGTGATTGACCGGGCCTTGCAGCAATGCGCTCTGTGGCACGACGAGGGCCTGTACCTCACCATGGCCGTGAACGTGTCGGCCCGCAACCTGCACAACCACGACTTTGTCGACATGGTTTCGGCGAGCCTTCAACGCCACCGCATGAACCCTCTGTGGCTGGAATTGGAACTCACCGAAAACACCGTGATGGTCGACCCCGAGCGAACCGCCCTGGTGCTGCAGGAGTTGCGGAACATTGGGGTGCAAATTTCCCTCGATGACTTCGGCACCGGGTTCAGCTCCCTCGCTAACCTTCGCAACCTGCCCATCGACCGAGTGAAGATCGACAAGACCTTTGTGTTCGGCATGCTGCACTCCCCCAAGGACGAGAGCATCGTGCGATCCATCATCGACCTCGCCACCAACCTCGGCATCGGCACCGTGGCCGAAGGAGTGGAGAGCCAGGAGGTGCTCGACCGACTGGCGCTTCTGAACTGCGAGGCCGTGCAAGGATACTTCATTGCCAAGCCGATTTCGGCCATCGAGATCCGCAATATGCTCAATGACGGTGCCCTCACCCCGCTGCCCCACCCGGCACCCGTGCCGTAACTTGTCAAAATCTTACCGATTGGCTTGACCGCATCTTTACTAGCTCGTAGGCTCGTTCGTGACGGGGTCCGGCCCGTTCAACTCGGCGAGGACAGAACAACATGCGTCAGGTTTGGTGAGCACCTCTCGATGAGGTAACAACGGGCAGCGATTGCGAGCAACCGAGTTATGGGTGATTCGCACAGGCGCATTCGCTGCCCTTACGTTCTCGACGGACGATGAAGATCGAGCAGGTGGCACTTCCGAGGCAGACCGCCTCGATGGCCAGGCTCTCTTCCTGTAGCCGAGCGAGGCGTGCGACCACATTTCGCGTAGCCTGTCGGCCGACATGGCTGCTCAATACATTTACACCTGTTACAAGCTCGCTCGTTTTTACCCGCCCGACAAGACGGTGTTGGAGAACATCTCGCTGTCGTTCTACCCCGGCGCCAAGATCGGCGTACTGGGCAGCAACGGCGCCGGTAAGTCGAGTTTACTCAAAATCATGGCCGGGCTGGATGACGGTTTCACCGGAGAAGCGCGTCTCACCCAAGGGTTCACCGTTGGCCACCTGGCGCAAGAGCCGCTGCTTGATCCGGCCAAGGACGTGATGGGCAACGTGATGGAAGGCGTGGGCGAGATCCACGGCATCATCACGCGCTACAACGAGGTGATGGCCATGTGGGCCGACCCCGATGCCGACTACGACAAGATCGGCGTGCTGCAGGCCGAGCTTGAAGACAAGATCGCGGCCACCGATGCCTGGAACCTCGAACGCAACGTCGAGATCGCCATGGACGCGCTGCGCTGCCCGCCCGGTGACGCTGATGTCAGCACGCTTTCGGGTGGCGAGCGACGACGTGTCGCGTTGTGCCGTCTGCTGCTTTCGAGGCCCGATCTGTTGCTGCTCGATGAGCCCACCAACCATCTCGACGCAGAGTCGGTGGCGTGGCTCGAGCGCTACCTTCAGGAGTACCCGGGCGCGGTCATCGCCATCACCCACGATCGCTACTTCCTCGACAACGTGGCCCAATGGATTCTCGAACTCGACAAGGGCAAGGGCTTCCCGTTCGAAGGCAACTACTCCAGCTGGTTAGAGCAAAAGCAGGCTCGACTCGCGCAGGAAGAAAAGACGCAGTCGGCTCGCCAGCGCACCCTGCAGCAGGAATTGGAATGGGTGCGCATGTCGCCCAAGGCTCGCCAGTCGAAGGGCAAGGCTCGCCTTACCGCCTACGACAAGCTGCAGACCGAAGCCGAAGCGAACCGCAACGAAGACAACCGCCTCGAGATCATGATTCCCGCTGGTAAGCGCCTCGGCGATCAGGTCATCGAAGTGGAACATCTGTCCAAGGGCTTTGGTGACCGACTGCTCGTTGAAGACCTTTCGTTCTCGCTGCCCAAGGCCGGCATCGTTGGCGTGATTGGGCCGAACGGTGCCGGTAAGACCACGCTGTTCCGCATGCTCACCGGCCAGGAGCCGTCCGACAGTGGCGCGGTGAAGATCGGCGAATCCGTCGACATGGCCTACGTGGATCAGAGCCGCGACTCACTCGACCCAGACAAGTCTGTCTTCGAAGAAATTACCGAAGGCGTCGAACACATGAAGGTCGGCGGGCGAGAGATTCACGCTCGCGCCTACTGTGCCTCGTTCAACTTCAAGGGCTCCGATCAGCAGAAACGAGTTGGCGATCTTTCGGGTGGCGAACGCAATCGTGTGCATCTGGCCAAGTTGCTAAAGACCGGCGGCAACGTGCTGCTGCTCGACGAACCAACCAACGATCTCGACGTCGACACGCTGCGCGCCCTTGAAGGTGCACTCGAAAACTTCCCCGGCTGCGCGGTGGTCATCAGCCACGATCGCTGGTTCCTCGACCGCATCTGCACCCACGTGCTGGCCTTCGAAGGTGACAGCCAGGTGCGCTGGTTCGAAGGCAACTTCAGCGAATACGAGGCTTTCCGCAAGAAGGAACTCGGCTCCGACGCCGACACCCCCCACCGCATCAAATACAAGCCCCTGGCGCGCTAATGACGCTGGCGCGCTTGCGGTCGGTTGTGCTTATCGTTTGCGCGTGTGGAATCGCGGGGATGATTGCTTCGACGATCGCGACCGACAACAACAACGGGTGGGTGATGTCGTTTGGGTGGATGACGGCAATCGCCATGACTGTGTTGTTGGTCGCGTCGTTTGTGCAGCCGTCGGTGACACCGGACGAGGAGGCGCTCGCAGCGCGCATAGAGGACAAGGTCGGTGGTCTGGTCGGGCAGGGAGCAGCCGAGGCCGATGTCCGGTCGCTGCTCGGTGACGCGGTGGCGTTTGGGCGGGCCCGGGCAGGCCGGTGAACGACCACCAGTTGGCGGTCGACCTGGCGACCAAGGCCGGCAACCTGCTCGTGAACCTTCGGGCCACCATGGAGACCGAGGGCGCCTGGCCCGAAGAAATCATGGACGCTGGCGACGCCGCCGCGCACCGTTTTCTCATGACAGAGCTCACCCGCTTTCGGCCGGATGACGCCGTGCTGTCCGAAGAAGGTGCCGATGATCACCGTCGCCTACACGCCCGTCGCGTGTGGATCGTCGACCCGCTGGATGGCACTCGCGAGTACGGCGAGCCGGGCCGCAGCGATTGGGCGGTGCACGTCGCGCTATGGGAGGACGGACGGCTTGCAGCCGGGGCAGTGACGCTGCCGGCGTTCGACCTCGCATTTGGCACCGATCCCCCGCCGCCCGTCCCCGAGGTGCCGGAGCGACGCCCCCGCATGATCACCTCTCGTTTTCGTGCGCCCTACGTGGCAGCGGTCATCGCCGAAGCGATCGGTGCCGACGCGGTACGACTTGGTTCGGCCGGTGCGAAGGCCATGGCGGTCGTGATGGGTGAGGCCGACATCTACGCCCACGCCGGTGGCATGTACGAGTGGGATTCCGCCGCCCCCATCGCCGTCGCCGCCGCCGCAGGGCTCCACGTGTCGCGCATCGACGGCTCACCACTCGTCTACAACCAGCCCGACCCGTGGATGCCGGACCTGCTCATCTGCCGCCCCGCACTCGCGGCGCCCGCCCTTGCGGCCGCCCAGACCGTCTGGCACCCCTAGCAGCCCCGAGCAAAGGGGGGGGGTGAAAGGCCGACGGCTGTCACGAGGCTTGGTGGTGCCCACCGAGCATCATCGCACGGGGCAAATAGTTTCGACCCCCTCAGGCATAACGCTGCACCAGACTGCACCATAAGTGCCCTTGAAGTGCTGCATTGCAGTGCAGCGTTATGCCTGGCGCACTCGGAAGAAGTAACCCGACGCCAGGGTGCGACCAGCCGCACAACCGCGTCATACCCCTTCGTCATGATGCTCCCATGATGAACCTTCAGCAGACAACGACAGCCCGCCGTCTTCAAGCCGACCGCCGTCGACTCATTGAGCAACGGCGTCAATGGGGGCGCCGCATCACGTGGCCGAATCGACCTGCGCCTGGGTGGTTGGCCGAAGTGCGCCAGGCAAGTGGCCTCAGTACTCGCGACCTGGCACAGCGACTTGGCGTCGCCCCCTCAACCGTGACCAGGGTAGAAGCGTCCGAGCGGGGCGACACCGTTCAAGTCGGCACGCTTCAAAGGTTCGCCGACGCTATGGATGCCGACCTGCGGTACGTCATCTTACCCAGAGCAAGCGTGCTTGAAACAGTCGATAGCCAAGGCCGGAAACGACGGACGCACTTGCGCCTCAGGGCGAAGCGAAACCGGCCGAGCGCAGCCTTACGACCTTCTACAGCGCAGCACGGTGAACACCAACTCGGATAGCTGATGACCGCGGTGACCGGGCAGGGGGTAGGGTCGTCGTGCCATCGAGCGGGTGGCGAGCAGGGTCGTCATACGTGTGTTTTTCCACGTGACGGCTCAAAAGGAGCGTTTGATTGACGATGTCGAAGGTGAAGTGTTTCGTGATGGCGGGCCTGATCACAACCACCCTGTTGGCCGCAGCGGGTCCGAGAGCGAGTGCATCAGTGGCCGATGGTCGGGTTCCCGCTGGCGGAGTTTTGCGGGTGAAGGTTCCCGAGGCCATCGGCGGCAAGACGGTGATCGGCCAACTCACCGCCGACCGCGTCCGCGACATCGGCTACGTCACCGCCTACGGGTGCGCCGACGGCATGCCGAGCCGATCCGATCTGAACTACGTCGGCACCGTGTCGCCCGTGGCATCGAACCGGCTCATCGTGAAAGCAGACAACAACGGCGAGGTGTGCTTTTACACCCTCCGACCGGCGGCGCTGATTGTGGACGTCAACGCCGTCACGTTCGACACCGGCATCGAATCGTTCACAAACCGTCGCACTGATTCTCGCGACAATCCTGCGGGAGATCGAGTGACGGCAGGTGGTGTGCTGCGCGTGAACGTGCCCGAAGCTATCGGCGGCAAGACCGTCATCGGCCAACTCACCGCCGACCGCGTCCGCGACATCGGCTACGTCACCGCCTACGGCTGTGCCGACGGGATGGCGAACCGTTCCGATGTGAACTACGTCGGCACTGTGCTGCCGGTCGCATCCAACCGGCTCATCGTGAAGGCCGACAACAACGGCGACGTTTGCTTCTCCACCCTTCGTCCCGCTGCGCTCATCGTCGATATCAATGGCCTGGCCGATGTCGGCATCCGCTCTTTCCCCAACCGCCGAACCGACACGCGTGACAACCCCGCAGGCGATCGGATTCCGGCGGGCGGCGTGCTACGCGTGAACGTGCCCGAAGCTATCGGCGGCAAGACCGTCATCGGGCAACTTACCGCCGACCGCGTCCGCGACATCGGCTACGTCAGCGCCTACGGATGCGCTGATGGGATGCCGAACCGATCCGACCTCAACTACGTCGGGACCGTGTCACCGGTTGCATCCAACCGGCTCATCGTGAAAGCCGACGACAACGGCGATGTGTGCTTTTACACACTGCAGCCTGCAGCACTCATCGTGGACATCAACGGCGTTTCCGCGTTCGGTATCAGCTCGTTTCCCAACCATCGCACCGACACTCGCGACGGCCCCGGACCGCCCGGGGCAATCACTGTGGAAGACGTGCCAGTGTGGCCCGCATACGCCGTGAAGCCACCGCTGGATGGTGTCGCTGCGCTCACCGGTCTACCGGCCGACGGCACGGTTACGAAGCGCCCGATACTCGCCGTCAAGATCGACAACTACTCGATTGCTCGCCCGCAGTGGGGCCTGGACAGCGCCGATGCCATTCTCGAAACGAACGTCGAAGGAGTCACCCGTTTCGTTGGACTATTCCAAAGCCAGCTACCCAACGAGGTCGGCCCAGTCCGTTCGGCTCGTACCGCTGACCTCGACCTGCTGATCGCCATGAATCATCCGGTCTTCGCCTTCTCGGGCGCCAACGACACGGTCAACGCCTGGGTCGACTCGGCAGCAACGTCGGGTCTGCTCACCAACTTCACCGCGCTCAGCAGCCCGTGTTACGTGCGCACCGCGGAACGACCCGGCCCTCACAATCTGCTGCTCGACCCGACGTGCGCCGTCACCACGGCGACCGGCACCGGCCCCGCTCGACCGCTGTGGCCTATCAGCGCCACTTGGAGCCGCCAAGCCACCGCGTTGCCCGACACGACGTTCACGGTCCCAATGGACGGCGTGGACGTGAGCTGGTCGTGGGACGGTGCCACGGCCACGTATCTGCGATCGACCGACGCACAACCACACCTCACCGTTTCCGGCGCACAGCTGTCCGCCCGCACGGTGGTGGAGGTCGACTGCGACCACGTCCCCTCCCCTGCCGACGCACGGTCCCCCAACGCGGTCACGACCGGATCAGGTACGGGAGTCGTGCACCGCAACGGCGTCGCCGTCCCCGTCGTGTGGTCCCGACCCACCGCCTACGACCCGTTCACGTTCGTGGATGCCGCAACTCGTGCACCGGTACCGCTCGACACCGGCCGATCGTTCATCGAACTGGTCCGGGCCTAGTCCGACCCTGCACTCCGGTTGGTGACCTTTGACCCCTGCCAACACGTTTTCGGCGCCAACGGGCGAGAATGGTGGGGTGATGCCGGACGAGACGACATTGACCGCAACCGATCTTGAGTTGGGAGCGTTCAGCGATACCCCACCGTGGTTGATCACCAACGAACCCATGCCGTGGCAGGGGGCCGTGCCTCGCCTGCGCGCCGAGGCCAAGGCCCTGGTGCCCGTCCTCACCACACCCGGCAAGTATCCGCCCGGCGCCCGCGTGCTCACCGTTATCGGCCAGGGTGCAGCGGCCTTAGCTCCGTGGTTCGTGCTAAAGAAGATGGGTCGGCTGTCCACCCCCGAAGCGAGCCGGGCCGACGTGTCCAAGCGTCTTCGACTCGCGGTCGAACGCCTCGGGCCGACCTTCATCAAGCTTGGGCAGATCATCTCATCGGGCCAGGGGTTGTTCCCTGAGGAGCTCGTCAGCGAGTTCAAGCGTTGTCGTGATCAGGTTCCGGCCGAACCGTTCGATCACGTACGAAGCGTGGTGGAAGCCGACCTCGGCCAGACGCTGGAGCAGGTGTTCGAGTGGTTCGATCGAACACCGCTTGCGGCCGCTTCCATCGCGCAGGTCCACGCCGCGAGGTTGAAGACAGGCGAATCGGTCGTGGTGAAGGTGCAACGCCCGGATGTTGAGACAATGGTGCGTAAGGACCTGCGCACGTTGGCATGGTTGGCCCCCCACCTCATCGGCCGCATCAAAGTTGCCGCGCTCGCCAATCCTCCCGCGTTGGTTGAGCTGTTCGCTGAAACCATCACCGAAGAACTCGACTTCCGCATCGAAGCCCAGAACATGCTCGACGTGGCGAGGGTGCTCGTCGAGTTGGGCCAGCGCGGCTATGTCGTGCCCCGGCCGCACCCGACATTGGTCGCCAAGCGCGTTCTCGTGATGGAACGCCTGTCCGGCTTCGCGTTCGATGACGCGGTCGCCATCAAAGCCGCCGGGATCGATACGCACGCCGTCATCCGCACCGGCATGATCGCCTTCCTGGAAGGGGCCATGATCCACGGCATCTTCCACGGTGACCTTCACGGCGGCAACCTCTTCGTCATGGCCGACGGCCGCACGGCAATGCTCGACTTCGGCATCACCGCTCGTCTCTCACCCGCCCGTCGCACTGCGTTTTTGCGCATGTTGCTCGGCGGAATGGCCAACGACATCAAGACCCAGATCCAGGCCCTGATCGACCTCGGTGCGTTACCGGTGGACACCGACATCGACCAGGTCATCATCGACCTGCGACTGAATGAAGCCGTGATCGACCCCACCACACTGTCGGGCGAAGAGTTGGTCGCCGAAGTGCAGCGTGTGGTGAAGGCCATGCTCGGCTATGGCGCCAAGCTGCCGAAAGAACTCATGCTCTATGTGAAGAACCTGGTGTTCCTCGACGGAGCCATTGCTGCGCTCGCGCCCGACCTCGACCTCATCGGCGAAGTGCAGTCGATAGCCATGACGTTCGCCACCAAGTACGGCAATCAGCTCGCCGCCGAGATGGGTATGGGCGACACATTCAAGGTCGACATGACCGGCTTCAAGGCCAGCCTCGGCCTCGAGGCCGACGTACCTGGCATCACGTATCGAGAACTCCAACAGCGCCGCGATCTCATCAACCGCCGCATGCGAAATCGGAACTAGAAGTTTCGCGCCCCGCCCTGCGAGGGGTGGCGGCGGCGGATCATTTTGAACCGCAGTTCGGCGGCGGCCTGCGGGGTCATTTTCAGCTGGGTGACCAGCCGCTCCTCCAGGCCGTGGTCATGCAGATCGAGCACGCCGGCCAGCAGATCGATGTCAGTACGACGCAGATGGACGGCCTCATCGGGTGCGAGAGCTCGTTGCATGCGAACCAGCCGCAGGTAGGTCGTGAGCACGATCTCGTTGTTGGGGTCGACGATCGATACGACTTGATCACCGACGCGCATCAAGAGGCTGCGCGGGTCAAACTCCAGCCGATCCCGCTGGGGGAACATGTCATCGATGGCGACGCCGCACACACCGGCAAACGCGTCCATTTCCACATCGGAGGGAATTTCATCGCCGGCTTCCCACCGCCGGAAACGACGGCCACGCACGCCGAGCGCCTTGGCCATATCCTTCTCCGTCCACCCCGCCGAAATGCGCGTCGTGCGCATGAGTTCAGCCACGCGGAAGGCTGGAATGCCGCTGGTGTAGGTGTACGGTTCATCGTCTTGCGGCATACCTTTATTGTCGGAAGAAACCAACCTGATCGTGAGTCCCCGTCGTTCTTCCTTCAGTCAAGACTTGACCTAAATGCGCCTTCTTCTCGCCCGATGCACCGTCGATTACCAGGGTCGCCTCGCAGCGCACCTCCCCATGGCTACCCGGCTCATCATGATGAAGGCCGACGGTTGCGTCGCCATCCATGCCGACGGGGGCGCATACAAGCCCCTCAACTGGATGAACGCGCCCAATAAACTGGTGGATGAGGGCATGGTGCTCACCGTCACCAACCCCAAGGGCGAGCAGCTGATCATCACGCTGGAAGAGATCATCAGCGACGTCGCCCATGAGCTGGGTGTCGACCCCGGCCTGCAGAAGGACGGGGTCGAAGCGCACCTGCAAGAGCTTTTGGCCGCCGCCCCAGGTTCGATCGAGGACGACCTCATCCTGGTGCGACGTGAATACCCGACCGACATCGGTCCCGTCGATCTGTTGTGTCGTGACGCGTCGGGGCAGGTAGTAGCGATTGAAGTGAAACGCCGCGGCGAAATCGA
>JANMCE010000046.1:0-6680 GCA_031360915.1 Actinomycetes bacterium
CACAGCGCTCGAATGCCGTCGAGGTTCGCAAATCTCCTCTGCTGCAAGTAGGACGTGTGGCGAGCGTCGGGAGAAGAATCCTTCGTCAACGCTTCTCCCTGAACATCCACGGTGCGAATCGTAAAAGATTGCACACCGAAAGGTCGTGGTTCGTTCGGCCTAGAGCTCTCAAGATTTCCTATCTCACCGGTATGGCGGTACAAACAGGTCTGGTTGCCTCGAACCGGCAAGGATGGTGCGGGTGAGCTCCGACCACATCACTGCCTACCTGGCTGCTGAAGGATTCGAACGGCAGCTGACCGATGAACTTCGCCTGGCCGGAGCTGTAGTGACCTCGCGTCACGATCGGCTTTTCGTTACCGCTGGCCCGGCTGTCGCTTCGGCTTGGTCAGCCAATACATGGTTGAACGCGGAACTGATCGAGGTGGAATCGATTGGCGCCGCGGCCCGGATGTTGAAAGAGCGGCAGCGCAGCTGGGCGGCCTACGCACCGCAGCATCACGGGCGTGCGCAGCTCATCGTCGACAAGCTTCCCCATGTCTCGGCCAAGCCGTTGCCGTTCGGCACGCCCGCTCCAACTGCGCCGCTCGGGTCGTTCACGCTGCTCACACCGAATCTGTTGTTGGCAGCGGGATCGTGCTCGAGTCCCTTTCCCAACGGCGAGGCGCGTTTCGAAGAAGACCGGGAAGGGCCACCCAACCGCGCCTATCTCAAGCTGTGGGAATCGCTAGCTTTGATACGACGGTTCCCGGCAGCGGGGGAGCGGTGCATCGATCTCGGGGCCAGCCCCGGCGGATGGACGTGGTCACTCGCCCAACTAGGCGCAACGGTTCTCGCAGTCGACAAGGCGCCGCTTGACCCGAAGGTTGATCGTCTTCGCAACGTGGCGTGGCTGGGGGAGAGCGCCTTCGGCCTCGACCCGGCGTCGCATACGGCCGACTGGCTCTTCAGCGACATCATCGCCTACCCCACGCGGCTGCTCGCGTTAGTCGAACGATGGATCGCCGCCAGCACCGTCTCCAACATCGTCTGCACCATCAAGCTGCAGGGCGACACCGATCATGAGACGGTTCGTGCCTTCCAAGCCATCGTCGGAGGCCGAGTGCTCCACCTCCACCACAACAAACACGAGCTCACCTTTCTATGGTCTCGCCCCTGACAGTGCTGTCTACGTGATGGCGGTTCCGTTCACCTTGGAGCGAGAGTCGCTTCCAAGCTCACAATGCCGTGCTCACGTGGGCCCAGATATCGCTTTCGCTGGCGGTCTCTGCGCGCTTAGGTAGCTGAGAACGCCGACCTGAACTGGCATCAGATGGCTACAACTGTAGCGGAATTATCTCGCTATTGTGCTACGATGGACGTATGGCGACATTGATCCCGGTACGAGACCTCCGCAATCACACCGCTGAGATTGCTGCTCGCGTGCAGGCTGGGGAAATCATTCATGTCACCGTGCATGGTCGCCCGGCCCTGGAGTTGCGGCCGATTACCGAGGCAGATCCCTTGGCCTGGCTCGATGAACTGGCTGAGTCTCCAGCTGTAGACACCGGGTGGCTCGATGAACTGGCAGCCGAACGAGCGAGCGAGTCGGTGCTTGAGGCAGCGCGTGAAGCGTGAGCCTCATCTTCGACACTGGCGCGATCATTCGGCTCGTTGAACACAAAAGACGAGAGGTCATTGACCTGCTCCGCGCGAATGAGGGACAGTTCAGTTACGCCCTTGCCACGCTGGGGGAGTTGCACCGAGGTGTGTCGGCGGCCAGGGACGAGACGGCGCACTGTGTCCGGGGCGAGACACTTCGCGTTGCGTTGCGGCGTGGCAACTTACTGTTGCCAAACCAGCAGACTGCTCTGCGCTGGGGAACGCTTGCCGCAATCACGCCACGACGTGTTGTTCATAATGACCTGTGGATTGCAGCAACAGCGTTGGAACACGCACTCACGCTCGTGACCGCAGACATCGATCTGGCGGGTGTTGCCGAACAACAAAAACTTCCGGTCCGACTCATCGCTGCCTGACAAGTCAGACAGATCGTCACTGTGACGAAAGTAGCAATGTGTCGTTGCTGCGGGGGATTGTTGCCCCCAATCGGCAAGACGGGTCGGCCTCGACAGTTCTGCAAGCGAAGCTGCCGCCAGCGCGACTTCGAGGCGCGTGAGCGAGCCAGGGCGCACGGACTGGATGAGGTTGAGCTGATCATCACGCGTGCCGAGCTCGAGGACCTACGAGACAAGCTGTTCGTGTTGCAGTGCGCCGTTCAGGACGTCCAGAAGGATTTGGCGGCGTCCAAGACACTCAGCGCCTAAAGGCACGCCGCTGGCTGGCTGGTCGACTCTGCGAGCCTGCTTCTTGGCACATGGCCGCAACGCCCATAATACTTGTTATGTAAAGTGAATCTCTTCCGCGTTCAATGTTGGCGGCCACCGCTCTTACGAAGGGATGTCGAGAATGATTGCAAGCATCTCGCGGATCTGGCTAAGCGCGACTGCTCCAACGTTTCCGACCGGCTCGCCGAGCCGGGCCGGAGCGACGGCGCGTACATGCTGGCACTGCGCCGCCGATCGTGCCGTCAGGCCGTTCTGAGATTCCGGCTCGATCTCAACTTCGGTGGCAAAGCGACGAAGCGTGGATGTGAGCGGCACGATCTGAACGACGGTGGGGCTGGCATCGAGGATCGCCTGCGCGGTTACGAGAATCGCGGAATGTGCGTAGCCGGCCTCGCGTCCGGTGGGCGGTCCGAGTTCGACAGGGACGACGTCACCCGAGTTCAGCGTCAAGCCAACTCACTTCAGGAGCCGTCAGAGCAGCGGCCAGTTGCTTGCCGATCTGCTCCTGCCGCAGCCTCCGTACGGCGAGAGCGACCGTTTCGCCGACACTTGTGCCCAGTTCGATCGAGAGCCGCTTCAGCTCCGCATGGGTCGCCGAACCGATGCGTACACTGGTCGTTTGCATGCAGATCATGCTACCTGATTGCATGCATCCGTCAACAGCGCGTTCGTTACCCAAGTGATTCGCTGGTCGTTACGAGTTCTTCGAAGTCCGTGGCGTCGGTGGGTAGACCAACTCGCATGTGGAAACGGGCGAAAGATTGAGCGAGATGCTCTCGATACGGCGATCGCAGACGAAGGCGAGCGCCGAGTGTGTCGGCCATGCTCCGCACGTCGTTCAACGGCAGGGTGTAAAGACGACGAAAGTCGACGAGCGACCATTCGAAGGGCAGCGCTGCCTCATCACTGGGACGAAGGATGGCGAGCGGCGGTAGTGCGCCTTCAAGAACGGCTTTCCGGAACCGACGGCTTGCGACGAAGTGATTCCCCCGCGAGCCCTCAGCCTCGGCATAGCTGTCGTACGGGACGACGGCACCCAGCAGAACCTGCGTGACCTTTTGATTCTCAAGATCGCATGTTTGTGTGAGGACCACCGCTGATGTCCGTTCCAGGACTATCTCGGGCCGGTTCGGATCGCTGCTGGAGATGAAGGGCAGGAGCACCTGCTGAAGCAGATCACCCTGGGCCAGCTCCGAGCCAGCTACCGCCTCGTACCAGCCCTGCGCTGCTCGCTCAGTAGTCGGCATCCGCGACCTCCACCAGGGCTTCCCATGCTGCACCGTCGAGCCAAGACGGTTCGAGAACCGCACGCTCGACAACCCGAAGTGAGGCGACAACGGTGATGACCGGTCCGCGTGGCGTTGCTGGCGGGTCAACGATCGATAAGAGTGCATCTTCGTTGGCGGGTACCTGTCGAATGCGTTCCCGGAGCTCCTCAAGTGCTGCGAGTGCCTTTCGTTCATCGAACTTCCGGTGGCCTCCCGGCGAGCTGACGGCCGGCAAGTCTCCCGAGCGAGCGTACCGACGAACTGTGGCTGCCGAGACGCCAGCAAGCCGAGCCAGTTCATCAGTCGAGAGCATCGTCATAGTGAATATCATATCACCACGATGATCGGTATGACTGGTTTGACTGGTATTCACGGTCTCGTTTCACGGCTGGCACGGTGGTTACCTGTCGCCGGTAGCCTTTCGAGATGACGAGACGATGGCTACGGCTGGGCGGCGCGCTGACGCTGCTGCTCCTCCGGCTCTCGGATGCAACGCCCGCCTCGTCGGCCGCGGCCAACGAGGCGGCGCTCACTGCCGTCGACCCGGCGCGATTGTTGGACACGCGTCCTGCCGCGACGGTCGATGGGCGATTCGCCAACATCGGGCGGCTTTCGGCCGACACCGAGTTGGCGGTGAGCGTGACAGGTCGCGGTGGCGTGCCGACCGACGCAACGGTCGCGGCGCTGAACCTCACGGTTGTTGATCCGGCCGGGTCCGGTTTCGTGACGGCATACCCCTGCGGCTCCCCCAAGCCCAATACATCGAATGTGAACTTCACGCCTGGACAAACGGTAGCCAACCTCTCCATCGTGAAACTCAGCGCCGATGGCCGCGTCTGTTTCGCGAGCGACAAGCCGACACATCTCATCGCTGACGTCACTGCGTTCGGCACGCCCGGGGCCCCCTTCTCCCCCATCGCACCGGCGCGGATCTTCGAGAGTCGAGCCGCGGCCACCATCGACGGCCAGCAGACCAATGTCGGCAAATTGGTTGCAAACGCAATGATGCAAGTTCGCGTCGGCGGACGAGCGGGCGTTCCTTCCAACGCAGCCGTTGCGGCACTCAACATCACCGTTGCCGACCCTGCGGCGGCAGGCTTCGTAACGGTCTATCCGTGCGGCGAGCCGAGACCGAATGCCTCGACGGTGAACTTCCGAGCCGGGCAGACCGTGGCCAACCTGACGTTGTCGAAGTTGGGCACTGACGGCAATATCTGTGTGGTCAGCGACCAGGCCACCCATCTCATCGTCGATGTCACAGCCTTCGCTCCCCCAGGCACCACCCTCGGTACGTTGAGTCCGGCGCGGCTCCTCGACAGCCGACCCGCCGCCACTATCGACAGCCGGTACAGCAACACGCTAAAACTCCGCGCCAACGTCGTGGTCGACCTTCCTGTCAGCGGTCGGGCGAGCGTTCCGGCGGGTGCCGCGACCGCAGCACTGAACCTCACGATCGTCGATCCGACCTCGGCCGGGTTCCTCACGGCCTATCCCTGCGGCACGTCGAAGCCGAACACATCGAACGTGAACTTCGCCGCGGGTCAGACCGTCGCCAATCTGTCGATCGTAAAGATCGGCGCCGGTGGCAAGGTCTGTTTGGTGAGTGACCAACCGACCCATCTCATCGTCGACATCACTACCTTCGACATCGGCGGCGGTACCGCCACTCCCCTACCTATCGGCGCAGCAAGCGTTGGCGGCTGCGAGATCCGACCTCCGTCCGATCCGTGGAATCAGGACATCACGGGGAACCCGATCCACCCCATGTCGGACACGTGGGTGACCTCTATCGGGCGATCGCAACACCTGCACCCCGACTTCGGGTCGAACCCCGACTACGGCATCCCGTTCACCGTCGTGCCCGAGAACCAGCCGTTGGTACCGGTCACATTCACCGACTACGCCGACGAAAGTGACCCCGGCCCGTACCCGCTGCCGCCCGACGCTGCCATTGAGGCTGGCTCCGACGCGCATGTGCTGGTCGTGCAACAAGGCACGTGCAAGCTCTACGAGACTGGAAACTCCTCGTACATCAATGGCGCATGGAGCGCGTCCGGCGGAGCGATCTTCGATCTGAAGACCAGCTCGTATCGTCCGGAAACATGGACGTCAGCAGACGCAGCGGGTCTGCCCATCCTGCCCGGACTGGCGCGATACGAGGAAGTGAGGAGCGGCGTCATCACTCACGCGCTTCGCTTCACCGCGCCGGTAACACAGCGTGGCTATATATTTCCGGCCAGCCATTTCGCGGGCACGTCCAACGCGGCCCGACCACCCATGGGCGCACGCCTACGACTGCGTGCCGACTTCAACACCAGCGGCTACTTGGGCGACTCGTTGGTCATCCTCACCGCGCTCAAGAAGTACGGCATGATCCTGGCCGACAACGGCAGCCCCTGGTACATCAGCGGGGCCACCGATACCCGTTGGAATGACGATGATCTCAATCAACTCAAGACGGTGCCTGCCACCGCATTCGACGTCGTCTACACCGGGCCCACCGTGACCGGCTGAGTACGGATCAATGCGTCACCCAAATATGCCAAGCGGCTGGGTGCCGCATGTCACCGAACGGAAAGGTGGGTCGTTCGAACCGTTTCGGCTATCGTCTTCGGGCCGGCCTTCGGGCTTAGGTGCACGTAGGCAGCCGATTCGCTGCTTCCGTGAAAATCCCCACGGGAGCACTCAGATGTCCAGTGCATTTTCCGACCTTGGCGTGCCCGCGCACATGGTCAAGGCCCTCGCCGAGGCCGGAATCACCCAGCCTACCCCTATTCAGACGGCCGCCATCGCCGATTCGCTGGCTGGTCATGACATTTCCGGTCGTGCCCCCACCGGCTCCGGCAAGACTCTCGCGTTCGCCATTCCGCTGGTTCACCGCATCACCAAGGCTGAGCCCTACAAGCCCACTGCACTCATTCTGGTGCCCACCCGCGAACTCGCTGCCCAGGTCCAGAACGCACTTGTTCCGATCGCCAAAGCCCAGGGCCGGTGGGTGCTTGCCGTCTACGGCGGTGCTGGCTTCGCCATGCAGACCTCGGCCATGCGCCGTGGTATCGACATCCTGGTTGCGTGCCCCGGTCGG
>JANMCE010000048.1:0-10077 GCA_031360915.1 Actinomycetes bacterium
GCTCACTCAGCTCGGCCAGGTGTGGTGAAAGCTGCGGCGATCGAACGGCCCGGCCGACCACTTGCCCCACACGTTGGCAACGGAGCTGCGCGTTGACTCGGTCCAGCGAAGCGCTTCAGGGTCGGCCACCCGCCTGACGACCTGCACGATGCCGTCCGGGCCGGCGAGATAGCCGGCCCAAGTGCCGGGGTAGTCCTTGGTGCTGCCCACCTCGGTGATCATGAGCGGACCGTGGCGACGAGCCCGATGGCGATGGGTGTGTCCGCTGGTCATCAACGTGCGTGGGCTCGCCTCGGCTAGGGCATCGAGGAAACGTTTTGCTTCGTGATACGGAATGCCGATCGGCCAATAGGTGGGCACCGGCAGCGCGTTGCACTGATGATGAGTGGCCAAAAGTACACCGAGGGGCGCGCTGCTCGCAGCGGCGAAGACGGCATCGGCGGCCTCGATTCGACCAAAACCGTTGCCGCTACGCAGTGAACTCGCTGCGATCACGCGGACGTGCTCGAGATCGAGCATGGTGACCTCGTCGGTCATTACGTGGCCGACACGAGCGAGCGAGTCGACCATTGATACGCCGCGATGGTTGCCTCCATCATGGTTCCCGGGGAGGATGATCACCCTGAGGCCCGTCGCCGCGATCTCATCGGCGAACAGGTCGTAGGTCGCTCGATCAGGTTCGTGAGCGATGTCGCCTTTCACCACCAGAACGTCGGCCTGCCACGCCACGATCTCGGTCAACGCAGCTCGCAGGCAGATGAGAGCGTGATCTCCATCGGGTCGTTGGCGACGGGGAAGGAAACCAAAGCTGGGCTCGCCGAGATGGATGTCGGAGATGGTGGCGATGCGGTCGGGTCGTGCGTCGCCTAGCGACGGCATGGTCGTGACGGAACCGACCGGTTCTTCATTGACCAGTATGGGGACCGTTGAGCCGGGCGTGAGGTCGTGGAGCTCCCACGCCAGGATGGCATCTGTGCGTTCCGGTGAGAGCGTCTGCGCGCCGACGCGCACGACCGATCGACCCGCAGTTCGACGCCGCCAAATCAGCTGCGCCCGAGTGGGTTCAGCTGCGAAAACCTCAATGAGGCCGTTCACGCGAACGCGCGAGCCAGGCTTTCGGTCGCCCGCTCGCGCAGGGCGACATTGATGGTCTGACGATCGAGAGTCTGCTGCAGTGCTTTGGCCGCCTGCGGAATGTCGTGCTCGGAGAAGAAAGCGGCCACATCGGCGCGCTCCTCCGGCAGGGTCAGCGTTTTTACGTTCTCGACCATGCGGCCAATGGTGTTGTCGGGGAACCGGGCGCTGGCGTCGTTCCAACGTTTGCGCAGTTCGTCCCAGGCGAGCTTGCCGTGGTCTCGCTGGGCAATCATTCGAGCAAGCACGAAGGGCGCGTTCTGGGTCTTGACCTCGTCGGAAAAGCACAGCTCGATCGTGTGCATGATCTGCTCGGGGTGCGGCACGGCGGCCAGCGCCTGCAGGTAGCGCACCTTCTCCTGCGGGTTGGCCGTACTGCGGTAAACGCCGAGAATCTGCTCGTAATCGGCAGCGTTTCCGGTGCCAGCCACCACGGCAAGCGAGGCCGCCGCAACCGTTGGATCGACGGAGGTATCGCCCTCGGCCAGCGCGTGACGGCGCCGGCATTCAGCCTGCGTGACCGAGTCATGGCCGAGCAGACCCATGGCCCGAATGAGCTGGCCCCGCAGCTCTCCGTCGAGGTCGGATTCCTCGGGAGCAGCTTCCCAGCTCAGCCGAGCAAGCGCCGGGCCGACAAGGTTGCGCACGAAGGTACGGAAGTGCTCGCGAGTAGCGCCGTGCACAAACCGGTCGCACCATGTGAGCCCGGACAAGAGGATCTGCCACACGTGCACCGCTGTCTCGTCGGCGAACTCCTCGGCGAGTCGGCAGAACGCACGGGCATCGAGCTTGCCCGCAACAACCGATGCCCACGCATCATCAACGATGCTGTAACGCTCGGCGGTGGAAAGGGTCTTAAGTCGTTCGCCCGTCAGGCGGCTCAGCAGCTCGGGCGAGTAGGCCACCCGCAAAAAGCTATGACTGCCGGCGTTCACCACAACAGCTTCGGTTGGATCGGTGAGGGTGACGCGTTCGGTTGCTTCGTTCATGAGTACTTTGGTGGCAAGGTTAGAGGTGAGCTCCCGAAGGTGTACCGGCACGACCCAAAGCGTGGGATCGTCTTCGGCGTCGAAGCGGAAACGACGCTGATGTAAGACGAGATCGTTGCCGTCGAGTTTGGCGTCGAGTACCGGGTATCCCTCCTGCCATATCCAGCTGTCCATCATGCGCCGCACCGGCTCGCCCGAAGTGTGCTCGATGGCATCCCACAGATCACTCGTTTCGGTGTTTCCGTACGCGTGCTTTTGCAGGTAGTGGCTGATGCCCGAGCGGAAGACATCTTCGCCCAGATATTGCTCGAGCATCCGCAGGAGCGCGCCGCCCTTTTCGTAGGTGAGTACGTCGAACATACCGTCGGCGTCGTTGGGGGAAACAACCTCGAACTCGACTGGCCGAGTGGTGGAGAGGCTGTCGACTTCGAACGCCCCGGTGCGGTCGAGCGAGAAGCTGGTCCAACGATCCCAGTCCTTGCGGAAGGCGTTGCACGCCGCCACTTCCATGAAGGTGGCGAACGCCTCGTTCAACCAGATGCCGTTCCACCAGCGCATGGTGACGAGGTCGCCGAACCACATATGAGCAAGTTCGTGCGCGACGACGTCTGCGACGATCTGCTCCTCGGCATGGGTGGACGTGGTGGGATCGACCAACAGCAGATTTTCGCGGAAGGTGATGCAGCCGAGGTTCTCCATGGCGCCGGCGGCGAAGTCGGGGAGCGCGACCAGGTCGACTTTTTCGCCCGGATACCGGATGCCGTAGTAGTTCTCGAACCAGCGCAACGCGAAGCTACCGATCTCCTTGCCGAAGGTGGTGAGATGGCCCTTGCCTGGAACGTGCACAATGCGTAGGGGCGTTCCGTCGACGTCGATGGGCTCCGTGATCTCCAGCGGTCCAATCACGAACGCAATGAGGTAACTCGACATGATCATCGAGTCCTTGAACGAGACCGCCACCTTGCCGTTGCCGACCGACGTTCGAGACGCCTCCGGAGAGCCGGAGATGGCGACGAGATGTTCGGGCACGACCAGGGTGACTGCGAAGACGGCCTTGAAATCAGGCTCGTCCCAGCACGGGAAACCTCGGCGGCAGTCGGTGGCCTGCATCTGCGTGGTGGCGATGGTCTGCGTGACGCCGTCAGCGTCCACGAATGTGGAGCGGTAGAAGCCGCGGAGCTTGTCGTTGAGAATGCCGCTGAACGTCAGATGGACCACGGCCGGACCGGACGGGAACTCATGGCCCGAAAGCGTGCACCGTTCGGACGTCTCGTCGAGTGACACCGTGACGGACATCGGTTCGTCTCCGTGCGCCGCCACGGTTGCACTTTTCACGTCGAGTTCGATGGCATTCAACACGATGTTGTCGGTGGCTTCGGTGATGTCGACCGAGATGGCAACGGTGCCAACAAAGGTGGCGTTGTCGAGGTCGGGTTCGAGGCGCAAGTCGTAGCGGGAAGGCACCACGTTGCGTGATAGGCGATAGGGGTTGTCACTCACCCGTTCAAGCGTAGTTGCATGGTGATGCGCTCAGGCGAACGGCTAACCTCGTTTCGTGAACACTCCGGCGGTCTTTGACGTCATCGGTATCGGAAACGCGTTGGTCGACGTTATGACGCATCAGGACGACGATTTCCTGGCGCGAGAGGACCTGGTGAAGGGTTCAATGTCGCTCATCGACACCGAGCGGGCCGTCTACCTGCACAAGGTGATGGGCGCGGGCATCAGTATGTCGGGTGGCTCGGCGGCCAACACCATGACCGGCGTGGCCAGCTTCGGGGCGAAAGCCTGCTACGTGGGCAAGGTGGCCGACGACGATCTCGGCGCCGAATTCGGCCACGACATGCGCGCCGTCCACGTCGATTTCCCCAACAAGCCGTCCAACCTTGGCGTCCCCACCGGGCGCTGCCTCATCGTGGTCACACCCGACGCTGAGCGCACCATGAGTACCTACCTGGGTATGTCATCGCTGCTCGGACCCGAAGACATCGACGAGGACCTCATCGCCAGCGGCAAGGTCCTGTATATGGAGGGCTATCTGTGGGATCGCCCTTCGGCAAAAGAGGCGTACCGCAAGGCCGCTAAGGCTGCTCACGCGGCCGGTCGCCTGGTGTCGCTGACCCTGTCGGACAGCTTCTGCGTCGACCGTCATCGGGCCGATTTTCGGTCGCTGGTCACCGATGATGTCGACGTGCTTTTCGGCAACGTCGATGAGTTGCTCAGCCTCTATGAGACCACCGATTTCGACCAAGCGGTATCGATGGTGCGTCGTGATTGCCAGCTCGCTGCCATCACTCGCGGGTCGCACGGTTCGGTGGTGATCAGCGCCGACCGCATCGTCGATATTCCGGTCGAACCGGTCAAGCACGTTGTCGACACCACGGGTGCCGGTGATTTGTTCGCGGCCGGTTTCCTAGTGGGGCTCACCTGGGGTGCGTCGCTGCCCGAATGTGGTCGCATGGCGTCCATTGCTGCGGCTGAGGTCATCAGCCATGTCGGTGCCCGCCCGGCGGTGTCGCTGCGTCGGTTGGCAGGACTCGGGCCGGCGTGAGTCAGGCAGCTGAGCGTGCTCAGCGCTGGCTGCAAGCCGACCCAGATAAAGACACGCGCGACGAGACGCGTCGCCTGCTTGCGGGTGACCCAGCCGAATTGAACAACCGATTCACCGGCCGCCTTCAGTTCGGTACGGCCGGGCTGCGCGGGGCGCTCGGAGCCGGTCCGAACCGCATGAACCGGTTGCTGGTCAGGCAGGCTGCTGCGGGCGTAGCGCGCTACCTCATTGGCGCGGGTGAAAAACCCACCGTGGTCATTGGTTACGACGCCCGTCGAAAGAGCGATGTCTTCGCAATCGACACGGCTCGGGTAATGGCATCCATGGGGGTTCGGGCCTCGCTGCTGCCTCGCCCGTTCCCCACACCGGTGCTTGCGTATGCAACGATATTGCTGAACTCGTCGGCTGGCATCATGGTGACGGCGAGCCACAACCCGCCGGCCGACAACGGGTACAAGGTGTTCCTCTCCGACGGTTCGCAGATCGTGTCACCCATCGATCAGGTGATCAGCGAATGCATCGATGGCATCGACCCGACCACGTTGATACTGGCCGAAATTGACGACTCCCTCATCACCTTTCTCGACGACGACGCCTTTCATCAGTACGTGTCGATGGCGGCCGCCGTTCGACTCGTTCCCGAGGTGGGGCGAAGCCTTCGTGTGGCGTACACACCTATGCACGGCGTCGGCCGAGAGACATTGCTTGCCGCCTTCCACGCGGCCGGATTTCCGGCTCCTTCGGTCGTCGCCGCCCAGGGCGACCCGGATGGCGCATTCCCCACCGTAAGCTTCCCCAACCCGGAAGAACCCGGGGCGCTCGATCGGCTGCTGGCGATGGCCCGGCAGATCAACGCCGGCATCGCGCTGGCCAACGACCCCGATGCCGATCGGCTCGGCGTGGCTATTCCGACCGCGTCGGGTGACTGGCGAGTGTTGCGCGGCGACGAGATCGGCTGGCTCCTGGCCGACCACATTTTAAGGCACACCACCGGCGACGACCGACTGGTAGTGACCACACTTGTGTCGTCGTCACTGCTGGGCAAGATGGCTGCGCACTACGGAGTTCATCACGCAGAGACGTTCACCGGTTTCAAGTGGATCGCGGCCGAGCGCCGAGCCCACCCTGATCTGCGTTTCGTGTTCGGCTACGAGCAGGCCCTCGGCTACCTGGTGGCCGAGCATCCCGCCGACAAGGACGGCATCACCGCTGCCATTTTGATGGCCGAGCTTGCCGGGTTGGCCACAGCTGAAGGCTCCACCGTTGAGGCCCGCCTGGCCGACATCGACGCGCGATACGGAGCCCACCGGGTGGCCGAACGTTCCGTACCTCTGCCTCCGGCCGAGGGGGCTCGCCGCGTTGCTCTGCTGCGCAACGCGCCACCGCGCTCACTGGCTGGTCTCGAGGTCACCGAGGTCATCGACTTTCCCGAGGCCAACCTCGTGCGGTTTCAGTGCGGCCCGAATGCGCGGGTGCAGGCCCGACCCAGCGGCACGGAACCCAAGGTCAAGTTGTACGGCGAAGCCATCAACGGCAACCCCGTCGAACTGGTGGACGCACTCGCCGCAGTGCTCGACGACTTGGCTCAAACGAAGTAGCCCACAGTACCGAGACTTCCCCGAATACATGACTGGGAAGTTGTATAACTGGTTGATTGTCTAATTTTACAGTTGTATACTTTCCCCCATGGTCGCTTCCTCGCTGACACCGCTTCCGATCAACACCGGTGGGAATCTCCCTCATGACCAGGTCGTTGGTCCAGACAGCCTTATGGCGACGGTGCTCGAAAAGCTCGGCAATCAGAGCGTGATCATTGGGGCTGAACGACGCATGGGGAAGACGAGCTTGCTGCGCAAGCTGGAAGCGGAAGCCAACGACGAGGCTTTCGTGATCTGCTATCGAAGCGTCGAAAACACGAGCAGCCCGACCGAGTTCGTGGAAGCCATCATTGAAATGGTTGGGCGCCGTCTCTCGCCTCGGCACAAGATCGTGGCACCAGATGACGCGATCATCCTCGCGAAACGCCTGCTCCTCGGCAAGACGGTCGCCACGGACACGATCGATGCCGTCGCCGCTCGAATGGCGGAAGCGGTAGAGGGCGTGCCTTTCTACATTCATCATCTGGCGGCTGGTGTTGTCGAACAGTTCGGACGGACAGCCAGCGTTCCAACATCGGCCGATGTCGATGCCCTTTTGGAGAAGGCTGTCCTCGACCCGGCTGATCCGTGGCAACTCGCCCATTACGTCACTCGGCTCAAGGACTACTTTGAGCAAGACCACGAGGTCGTCGCCATCATTCTCGACCTCATTGCTCAGTCGGAAAATCCCATCGGGTTCGATGATCTCACGAAGCAACTCCATGCGAAGAAGGCCAAGACACCAAGCGACGATGATGTGCGCGCTCTACTTGACCTGCTGGAACGTGACCACTATCTCGTCAAGGCGGGCGCCGGTCGTGTCCGCTTCCGGCTCGACATCATTCGCAAGGCCTGGCGAGCAAAGCGTTACCTCGACCGATGACATCGGCCACACCACTGCTGCGCTTCACCCCGCGAGCGGTTCCCCATGCTGATCTCGAAGCGGTGTTCATCAAGCGTCATCACTTGGTCGACAAAGCCATCTCGTCCGTTCATGAACTGGCCGATGGTGGCGGCATTCACCATCACCTCTTCATAGGTCCGCGCGGTGTTGGCAAGACGCATCTCATGTCGATCATCGCTCATCGACTGAACGCCGATACAACACTGGCGAATCGCCTCGTCGTCGCGTGGCTTGATGAAGACCCGTGGGTAGTGCGGGACTACGCATCGCTCATCGAACACATAGCCGACACGGCAAGCCTCAACGGCGTAACCGATGGTCCGAGTTTGATGAGTGCCCTCGGCGGCCGTTGCCTCGTCATCATCGCTGAGAACCTCGACGACATCTTTGACCGAATAGAGACCGACGGTCAGCACGCGCTTCGCGGGCTCATCGAGAACTCGCGGGGCATCATGATCCTTGGCGCAGCGGTAGCGAGATTTGAGGACATGAACGAACATGACCGCCCATTCTTCGGTTCGTTCGAAGTCGACGACCTCACCGAATTCAGCGTTGATGAGGCCGCCGAGCTCCTTCGTCTGGTTGCCGAACGCGACGGTGACTCCGAGCTGGCCACCTTTCTCGAAAGCCCTCACGCCAAGAGCCGACTGAAGGTCGTGGAGGCGCTAGCCGGAGGTCATCCCCGGGTGTGGATGCTGCTGGCCGGTTGCCTTTCGATCGAAGCGATCGACGAACTGGTACCACTGTTTCTTCGTTCACTCGACGATCTCACTCCCTACTACCAGGAACGTTTGCGGTCGTTAGCCAAAGGCCATCTATCGATCGTCATGACGTTGTGCGGCAACGGCATGATGGGGGCGTTGCCGGTAGGTGACATTGCCAAGCTGGCCAAGGTTCCCGAAAAGTCGGCCCCGCAGCTACTGGACCAACTCGTCGAAAAGGGTTTCGTCCGGTTCGTTCGCGCCGACGGGGTGCCTGGCATCGGCGACGGCCGAGTTCGCTATTACGAGTTACGCGAGCCGTTGCTTCGACTGTCCGTGCAGATGAAGCGCACGAAAGGCCAGCTACTCGGACTCGTCGTGCAGTTCCTACGCACGTGGCACGGCGTCGAGCTCTTGAGCGCCAACCGAATTCCCGTCGAGGGAACCCTCGCTCGCTCGTACATGGAAGCGGCCGTCCGAGAGAGCGACTTCCTCTCGTCGCCAGAGTTGTACGTCGGCACACCGGATCAGCTCAGGGGACGTGCCGAAGCAATGCGGCTCTTACTCGGGACCGGCGAGGGCTCGGCGGATCTAGCCGAAGCCCACGCAGACTTTGAGGACGGGTCTTTCGATGCCGCTATTGAACGTTTCGAGACTGCGATCAGCACGCTCCGAGCCACCGCCCCCCATACCCTCAACGCCCGGTTCGCCTTGGGTCTCTCATACGCGGCTGTCGGCCGGTATGACGAAGCGATCGCCGTCAGCCTTGCGCTCTTACCCGACTTTGAATGTGTCCTCGGGCGCGACGACCTCTTTGCCCTTGCGACAAGACATAACCTTGCACTTGCCTATCTCCGCGTCGGCCGTTACGACGAAGCGCTGGCCGTCGGACTCGCGCTCTTACCCGACTGTGAACGCGCGCTAGGGCACGAGCACAGCTACGCCCTTGCGACAAGAGATGCCGTGGCGGTCACCTACCTCGGTGCAGGCCGGTACGACGAAGCGATTGCGACCAGCCTCGCCCTCCTACCCGACAAGGAACGTGCCCTTGGGCCCGACCATCCCGATACCCTACGTGCCCGCTTGAATCTCGCGCGCGCCTACAGGAGCGCCGGTCGGTATGACGAAGCGATCGCCGTTAACCTTTCGCTGATACCCGACCGTGAACGTGCCCTCGGGGTCGACCACCCCGGTACCCTCGGTGTCCGCTTCAATCTCGCGCTCGCCTACCTCGAGGCGGGCCGGTATGACGAAGCGATCGCTGCCAATCTGGCGCTCGTAGCCGACCGTGAGCGTGTCCTCGGGCTGGACGACCCCGATACCCTTGGTGTCCGCTTAAATCTCGCGCTCGCCTACCTCGAGGCGGGCCGATATGACGAAGCGATCGCCGTCAACCTTGCGCTCATACCCGACCGTGAACGTGTCCTCGGGCTGGACGACCCCGACACTCTCGCTGCGAGACACAGCCTGGCGAACGCGCTGAACCAAGTAGATCGCCATATAGAAGCGGCGAAGGCTGTCGAGCCGGCAGTGACTGCAGATCCTGCTTTCGCGTTCACACTTTTCGAGTCCCTTCTCCTCCAGGGTGAATTGTCGGGTGCGTCGGATGCTTTCCGGTCCGCTATGAAGATGCCGAATGCTCAGCCGTCGAACTCGGTCGAGTTTCTCTTCGATGAACTGGCAGAGCAGTCGTTGCGGAAGGACCCTCGATCGATGGTGCCGTGGCTGGTTCGTGAGTTCGAGGTTGTAGACGCGCTCGATGAGTTGGGTACCGGCTTGCTTCGGGCGGTTCCAAAGTTCCTCTCGGTTGCGGGAACGAGTCGTGCGAGTGAGTGGGCCCTAGCGTGGCGGCACCAGACTGCCGATCGACCCAAGCTGGCCATTCCGGTCCAGGTTCTGACGGCGCTGACGACCTGGTGGGAGACGCGTCAACGTAAGAGCCTGCTTTCACTCCCGCCCGAGCTTCGTGACATCGCCGTGCCACTCGCCGAAAGAGCAATCGAGCTCGAACGGTTGGCTCAGACGAAGTAACCAACGGCGTCGGCGATGACGTCGGTGGTGGAACCGCTGTCGACGCGTAGGCAGCCGTTGATGCCGACCTTCGTAAGCGTGAGATTGGGGATCGTTTCGCGGGCCGCGAAGTTCAGGTTTGATGTGCCCG
>JANMCE010000055.1:0-23988 GCA_031360915.1 Actinomycetes bacterium
GGAACACCGCCTCGGCTCCGTCGAAGATCGGAAGAATCTCGCGCCCGTCACCACGAGTACCGGGTACAACGGGCGACACCATCGACTGATGCCCGTTCGGGTACAGCGTGATGACCGTGCCCTTGGTGGAAAGCACCGGCGCGACAGTGGTCGGGTGCACCGTGCGGGCGTGGTAGACCTCAAGGAACGCCTCGGCCATGATTTTCCAGTTACAGCGGACGTGGGCCGTCTTCACGTCGAGAATGCGAAACTTCGGGACGGTGAGGCACTGCAACACGTCGGGTAGCGGTGCCAACCATTCGAGCAACGGTGCAGCATCTTGGTCGAAGTTCACGAAGTTCCAGCCGCCAAACGATTCGCAGCGCACCGAGGGCAGACAGCGCTCCTCCTTCAAGAGACCCAGGAAGTCCCGTTCGTCGGGCACTCGTATCAACGAGCCATGCAGGTCATAGCTCCAGCCATGGAACTGGCAAACAAAGAGCCGCGTCGAACCGACGTCGTCGCGCACGACCGGAGCACCCCGATGTCGGCACGCATTGAAGAATGCCCGCACCGTTCCATCATCACCCCTTGCGAGAATGATGGAGGCTCCGGCAATGTTGCACAACTTGTATGAGCCCGTATCAGGCAACTCACTGTCGTGGCCGGCGTACAGCCAGGTCTTCTTCCAGAGGTGCTCGCGTTCGAGTGCGTAGAACTCCGGATCCGTGTAGCGACCGAGCGGTAGGTCAGGCAGTTTCGGGAAGCCGTCGGGCGGAGCAGTGCGGGCGGCTTCATACTGCGAACGCTCTTGGAATCGAGCGAGATACACGCTGTCCACGACGACTCTCCTTTCGACTTACTTGAGACTCACTCTAGTCTTCCTCGGATCAGGTTCTGAGGTGACGGGTGAATGGTTTCGATTGACCCGCCCTATGGCCTTCTACTGATCGCAACGATCGGTACGGGCGGCGGGCCATCCCGACGGGTTGCTCCTGCCAGGAGCACATAGGGCCTGCTCAGTGGTGTTTTCTTAACAAACAAATCCGGCCATGCGTATAGTATTCCTATGCGCTGTGGGGTACACTTGTTCTATGTCGGCGGACCGTGACACTCTCGAACTTGAGGCGATCAGGTCGAACACGACAGGCCACGGATTGCGTAGCAACCTCGCGTTGTTCGATCGTTGTTTGGCCTCGATCGTTCGTGACCTCTCGGTGTTCGATCAGAGTGCCGAGTGGGCGATCGACGGCTACAAATCGTTGAACAGCTGGTTGTGCCACGAAACCCGCCGCTCGCAGGGTGACGCGCATCGACTGCTGCAATTGATGCGCCAACTCCGCTCGCTACCAGTGACCGAGGAAGCGTTCGCGAACGGGGTGTTGGCTGCCTCCCAGGCTCTGGCGATCGTCGCGAACGTGAACGACAAAACCATCGACCTGTTCGCCGACGCCGAGGCGCAGATGGTGCCGCTGCTGGCGGAGTGCACGGTCGATCAAACGGGCCGAGTGATGAAGGAATGGGCCGCACGCGCTAAAGCCACCGTCGATGCTGACAACGGTAGCGACCCCGAACCCGACACCGATCACCTTCACTTCTCACCACTCATGGACGGCCGGTTCCAGCTTGATGGGCAACTCTCGGGTGACGACGCGAAAGTCGTGGAAGAAGGCCTCAACGCCTGTCTCCCTGGACTGGTAGAGGGTGAACCGGTCCTGCCCTATTCGCAGCGGCAGGCCGCTGCGTTGGTAGAGATGGCCAGGCGTGCGTTGCAGAACGTTCCCAGCCCCGCACGCCGGTCGGTCGAGATGACCGTGCTCATCGACTGGCAAGACTATGTGAACGGTGGCGTCGCCAAATACGCGGACGGGACCATGCTTGCGCCTGATCGGGTGAAGCGGTTGTTGTGTGATGCGCGGCTGAGGTTCGTTGTTCTGGGTGAGCATGGTGAACCGCTCTGGATGTCGAGAAAGGTGCGGTCGGCCACACCAGCCCAGTGGCAGGCGCTGGTCGCACGGGATCGGCACTGCGCATTCCCCGGGTGCACCCAAAAACCCATCCGGTGCGAAGCCCACCACATCGAAGAATACGACCGAGACCACGGCCCCACCGACATCGACAACATGGCCCTCTTTTGCGGCCACCATCACAAAACCGTCCACAAAACAGGATGGACGGTGAAGATGGAACCCGGCCAATATCTCGCCATTGCCACCCCCGAAGGCCACGTCCTCCGCGGCCCACCCCGCACACTCCAATAACCCTGCGGAACAACCGATCGACGCGAGCAGGCCCAACCGGGCCTGCTCGCCGCGCCCACACGCGCTCGCTACAGGTCACGAACGGGGTCGTCGCCTGTCCAGTCGACGGAGGCGTCCCGCACGAGGGCGTAAAAGCTCTCCAAGCGATCGGATCGTTCGTAGAGCTCCACCATGTGGCCGAGCGTGGCCACCGTGTCGATGAAGTGATAGCGGGTGTTGGTCGAGCGGGCGCTCATGGCCAGCTCGAAACCCAGCGACTCAAGGTGATCGGTTGCCGCACCAAGGTTCGTCACCACAAATGCAACGTGGTGCAGGCCGGTCTCGTTCGCGCCGTAACGCTCGCGCACGACGCTCGGACCCTTGCCGTGATCCTGGATGAGTTCGACCATGAGCGGCCCCCACTGACCGTACGCAGAGGAGTGGTCGAACACGGCAGGCGCACCCCGGTAGACGACCTCATGCCCCTCGATGTGGCGACGGATGAAGAACGGTCCTGCACCGAAGTTGGCGGCCCAGCGAGCCGCGGCAGCATCAACATCGGGCACGCTGTAGGCGATCTGCACCGGTGATCCGAGCACCGAAAGATCGATCGTCACAAGCCATATCGTAGGCGTGACACACTCAATGCATGGACCAGCAGCAGATCATCGACGTAACCATCGCGTACACCTGGGCGCTAGACACCAAGCAGCTCGATCAGCTCCGCAATGTGTTTGCTCCCGATGCCACCGCCGTGCTGCGGGGCGTAGAATGCAACGGCGTGGAGGCCATCATCGAGCGCATCGGACCAGCCATCATGCGGCTCGATGCCACCCAGCATTTCATCGGCAATCACCAAGTCGCCATAGACGGTGAGACGGCCACGTGCCGTTGCCAACTCCAGAGCCAGCATGTGAAAGCTGGCGTGGAAGGCGGCGACACGTATCTGATCGGTGGCACCTACGACGACCACCTCGTGAGAACCGCCGACGGTTGGCGGATTACCCATCGAGTCATGGCTCAGACATGGACGACCGGGAACCCGGCCGTAACCAAACGATAGGGTCAAACGCTAGGGACCGACGATGCGCTCTACCAGGTCAGCCACCACGGTTGGCAGCCCGCGCACACCGAGGCCCTTCACTGCTCGATCCCGTCCGAGCGTGGCGACGGCCGACACTTCCAACAGCGACACGAGCGCGGCTCCCATGACGCCGGCCTCAGCTCCTGAAAGGATGCCGCGACCGGCCCGAGCGGCGTCAGCGAACAGGTCGGCAAGATCGGCACGCACCGTCTTGCGGTGCGCTTCCAGCGCCAGGTTCAGGCCGGCCGAGTTGATGAAGAATACCGACGCCGCGGTTTTCCGCTGGCGAATGTGTTCCAGCAGCATTGTCATCAGATCGGCAACGGGTAGAGCGTCGTCAAGCGCGCGGCGGGCGAGGGTCAGCAGTTCGCTGCTGAATGCCTGCGTGCCTTCGAGCAGGATCTGTTCCTTGCCAGCGAAGTGGTAGTAGACGGCGGCGGGCGTCATGTCGGCGGCATCGGCGATATCTCCGACCGTCACATCGTCGAACGACACGCGGGCGAAGAGCTTCATGGCGGACTCCACGATGTGGGTTCGTCGAGAGGGTCGATGGGCCGGACGGGTCGCCACAGTCGCCTTACTCATTGCCGCCACGTTGCAATCATGGGGGCACACAGTACGACACAACGAGGCGCAACCGGGCAGTATTGGGGACATGTTGCTCAAGACCCCGGCTCACCGGCCATCCCGACGAGACGAGATTGTCGACGCTGCCATTATGGTCTTCAGTCAACGGGGCTTTGTTGATGCCTCCATAGGCGACGTGGCCGAAGCCGCCGAGGTTGCGGTCACCGCGGTGTACTACCACTTCGCCGGCAAGGAGGACCTCTATGGTGCCGCCATCTCGAAAGTGCTGTCTGCCGTGGACGACGTGGTTGCCTCGGTGCGCGCCGATGACGCCCCCGCTGACAGCGACACCCTGCACCGGGTAATCGATGCCGTTTGGGAATGGGTCGACGAGAACCCGGGCCCGGCCACCCTGATGCACCTTCACACACCCGCCGCAACGCGCCAGGCCGTGCAGCTGCGACGTGAGTTTGACGAACTCCATGTGCGACGAGCCTTCGCCTACGTCGATGAGGGCGGCGACCAGCCATCGCTCCACCGACAAGCAGTGGCCACGCTTGCCATCCGCACCCTGGTTGACATGCTGATCGCCATTCACCCGATGCGAATGCCCGGCGGGCCGTTGAGCAATTGCTCACCCGCGGCGGTACGCCAGGCCGTGCAGTCGATGGCCACCCGCCTCGTGCTGACTCTGTAGCTACGTACCTGCCAGACGGGCGACCACCGGTGCCATGTCTTCGGCATTGCGTTGGGCCACGGTGATGTAGCTGACACCCGATCGTTCACGACGTTCACGCAAGGTGTCGCAGATGGTGTCGACGCTCCCGATCAGCGCATGCGCATGGGACTGAATAGCCGCGCCGTCCACGCCGAATCGTGAGCCGATCGCGTCGGCGGCTGACAGGGGGTCGTGCGTAACCGACACGAAGTACGCCCCGATCTCTAGCTCAAGGTCATCAAAGCGATCTCCTGCGCCGTCGCGTATCCACTGAATCTTTTCCTGCGTCTTTGCGTCGGTCGCACTGGCGACGCTGTTGGCGCCGAGCTTGCCGGCCGAGTTGTCAAAGTTGAGACTCACGATGTCGGCTAGTCGCCCAGCCAGACCTAGCACCTTCGGTGAGCCCCCACCGATCATGATTGGCACGTGCTCCTGCACCGGCTTGGGTGTGCCCGCAAAACCGCTGGCGTGTACGTATTGGCCGTCGATGTTCAACTGCTCACCAGCCCAGTGCGCTCGCAGCAATCCGAGCGTTTCAGCCAGACGCGCGATGCGCACACCGGGGCGATCCATCGGGATCCCCAGGCCGTCGTATTCGGCCTGCACCCAACCGGCACCGATGGCCGCTTCCAGGCGACCGCCGGACAGAAAGTCAACCGTCGCCAGTTCCTTCGCGAGGACCACGGGATGGTGGTAGTCCACGCAGAACACCCTGCACCCGACCCGCAACGTGGTTGTCACCGCGGCGGCCATCATCATCGCCGAGATAGGAGCGACGTCAACGGGACGGTGCCCGCTGGAGTTCACAATCTCCCCTGGTCCGAAATGATGGTCGGTGGTGAAAAGCGTGCTGTACCCCAATGCTTCTGCCCGCCGCGCGGTGTCCGTCCATGACGCCGCCGACGCTGCCTCAAACGCCTGCAGCGCAAATCGGAACGGGTGACTCATGATGCGCGCCTTCGGGTCTCTTTCCAGCCCGTCTGCTGACGGCGTTCGATGATCTTCCAACCGTCAGGTGTTCGCCGCAGCCGATCTCGGTACTCACCGACATTGGCTCGCACCTGAGCGGCATCGTCCTTCGGCACCGCGTGCGCAATGAAGTACGTAACGGTGTCCGCGATATCGCCATCGAGTTTCATGTCCACGACCGACACCATGTGCTGATGCCACGCCGTGCTCGCCGTGTGCTGTTGGAGAAACGCCGCGGCCTCGGCACCACCGTGAAACACAGGGTAACCGCCGTACTCAATGACCGCATCGTCGCTGAACAAGCTGCCGACGCCCTCAAAGTCGAACAGATCGATACAACGCGCGTAACGACACAGGGTGTCTGTGATTGCCCAGCGGTCGTCGCTCTGGCTCATCGGGCGAGGTAACCCGCATCAACAGCCAACCCGTGGCCGAGAACGAACGACGAATCGTCGGAGCACAACCACAGTGCGGCGCTGGCGATCTCTTCGGGTCTACCGAAACGGCCGATGAGACTCAAGCGATCAACCACTTCTTCTTCCCTTCGTCCACGACGCTCCATGGCGCCGCGAAGCATGGGCGTGTCGATGCTGCCGGGGCAGATCGCGTTCACGCGAATGTTGTGCTTGGCGTAGTCGATGGCAGCCGAGCGGGTGAGGCCGAGCACCGCATGTTTCGATGCCGTATAGGCGGGTTGGTTCGGCTGCGGTCGTACGGAGTTGGTGGATGCGATGTTCACGATCTTGCCGCCACCGCCGGCGAGCATGGTGATGATTTCGTGTTTCATGCTGAGGAACGTGCCGCGCACATTGATGTTCTGCATGCGGTCAAACGACGCGACGTCACACTCATGCAGCGGCACCGTTTCGTTCTCGATGGCGGCTGCGTTCACGGCGCAGTGCAGACCTCCGTACTTGGAATCGGCCACGGCAACCGCAGCCGCGAGCGACGCTTCGTCACTGATGTCGCAGTGCACGAACGTGGCGGTGCCGCCTGCGGCTGCTATCTGAGCAACGGTCTCGGCGCCACGAATGTCATCAACATCAGTAGCGACAACGGAGGCACCGGCGGCGGCGAACGCCAGTGAGATAGCGCGGCCCATGCCGCCGCTGGCACCCGTTACAAAGGCGACCTCTCCGGTAAACGACGGTGTATATGAGCCCACGTCAGTAGGGCATCGTTCCACCGTCGACGGGGAACATGCAGCCGGTCATGTTGCGAGCGGCGTCGCTGGCCAACATGACGGCGACCGCCGCAACCTGTTCAACGGTGTTGCACTTTTTGATGGCCGACTCCTTGGTGAAAATGTCGAGCATCGCCTGATAGCTCGGCAACCCCATGGCCACCGCGGAGTCGGGTCCGGTCGTGCGCACGATGTCGGTCTCGATGAGACCGGGCAAGATTGCGTTGATGGTGATGCCGGTGGTACCGACCTCTCGCGCCGCGGCCTTTACCAGACCGTTGACGGCGTGCTTGGTAGCCGCGTACCCGGGAATGCCGGGCTTGCCCAGCTTGCCCTCCACCGATGACGTCACCAGAATGCGACCCGTGTCACGGGGCATCATGTGCTGCAGCGATTTACGCATTCCCCAGAACACATGGTTTAGGTTCCAGTCGATCTCAAGATTCCACTCTTCGTCGGTCATCATGAACACCGGAGCGGTGTTGAGCACGCCACCGCTATTGAGACACATGATGTCGAGTTGACCGAAGCGCTCAACCGTGAAATCGATCAGGCCTTCCACCGTCGACTGTTTGGCCGCGTCACCTGCGTAGAACGCGGTGCGCTCGGGTGACCCCATTTCAGCCAGTGCTGCGTTGCCCTTGGCCTCATCACGACCGTTGATGACGACACTGGCCCCTTCGGCCAGGAACGCGTCAGCCATCGCCCGTCCAATCGACCGGGTGCCTCCAGTGATGGCGGCGACTTTTCCGTCTAGCTTGCCCATGACTTCTCTTCCCCTGGTCTGTTCGTTTAGTACGGCGCGCTGCCGCCGTCGATGGAAATCAACGAGCCCGTGATACCAGCCCCGGCCTCTGAGGCGAGCAGCGTTGCGATCAGCGCAACGTCCTCCACCTCGTTCAGCCGTTGGATGGCTGAGTCGCTGGCGAACCAGGCGAGCAGGTCTTCGTACTTCATGCCCATCGACTCGGCCGCTTTCCCGCCTTCGTCCTTCATCATGTCGGTCTCGATGGCGCCAGGGCACAGGGCGTTGACGGTGATGCCGAGCGTGCCAACCTCATGCGCGAGCGCTTTGGTAAGCCCATTGACGGCGTGCTTGCCGGTGACATAGGTGGCAAGGCCCGGCTTGCCGACCTTGCCCTCCACCGAGGAGATGTTCATGATGCGACCCCACTGCTGGGGGATCATGTGGGCAAGCGCCCGGCGGCTGCACCAAAACGTGCTCCACAGGTTGACCTTGAGCGCAAACTCCATCGCTTCATCGGTAAGTTCGGCGACCGGAGCGTTATTCACCGAGCCACCTGCGTTGTTGACCAGGATGTCGAGGCGGCCATAGCGCTCAACGGTGGCGTCGATGAGACCTTCGCAGTCTTCCTTCACACACGCGTCTCCCGCCACGAAATGCACGCGGTCGCCCGCCCCCATTTCGTCAATCGCCCGCTGGCCCTTGGCCAGGTCGCGCCCGTTGATGACCACCGATGCGCCGTCTCGAACGAACGCTTCGGCAATGGCCCGGCCGATGCCCCGCGTCCCGCCTGTGATGACCGCGACACGGCCGTCTAGCTCACCCATTCGTCAACCCCCTTCGTGGCCGACCCCCGGTCAGCACGCTGCGGGCAAAGTGTAGCCGATGTTGAGTAAGTAAGGTCTACACTGTGCCCCAGTTCGCCGACGACCTTGCCGCCAGCCGCCCCAATGAGATCGCTCTTCGTGATCCCGACCAGGCCCTCGGCTGGGCTCAGGCTGGTGACGTATTGGATCGAGTCGGCAACAGGCTGGTGACCGACATCGATCTTGGGCCTCACCGTCGCGTTGCGGTATTTGCCGAGAACGCGGCCGAGACGGCGCTAGCTCATCTTGGCGCGTTGTTGGCCGGGGCGTCATCGGTGCCGGTCAACTTCCATCTCACGGCCGATGAGGCGGCGTTCATCCTGACCGACTCCGACACGCGAGTGCTCTTCGTCGATGAGCACACCGTCGAACGAGGGTTGGCCGCAGCACGTCAATCCCTTGTGCACACCGTGGTCGGATGGGGGTGTGCCGGTGTGGAAGGAGTCATCGACTGGGAGACATGGTTGCGTGAATCGAGCGCCGAGCCGCTCCCGCTCGACGTCGTGCCGCTTCCTAATCTGCTTTACACCAGTGGCACGACCGGCCAGCCGAAAGGCACCGAGCTACCGCCCACCATGTTCGCCGGCGGAGGCACCATGGCCGGGCACATCAAGGCCCTGCAGGCTCATCGCCTCGCCGCCTTCGGAACCCACCTCGTGGTCGGCCCGATGTACCACACCGGCCCGCTGTCCGGCATGCGACTGCTGGTCGCAGGCGTGCCTTCGGTCATTCTCTTCCGCTTTGATGCCGAGGCCACGCTCGCCGCCATAGACCAGCACCAGATCGCCACAACCGTGATGGTTCCTACCCATTTCGTGCGACTGTTGGCTCTTTCCGACGATGTGAAGCAGCGCTATGACGTGTCGTCGCTTCGGCTGGTCGCCCACACCGGATCCAAGTGTCCGGTGGAAACGAAACGGGCCATGATCGAGTGGTGGGGCCCGGTCTTCTCCGATTCCTACGGTGCCACCGAAGTCGGCACCACCTGCTCAATCGACAGCAACGACTGGCTACAATTCCCTGGTTCCGTTGGCAGGGCCATCCCTCCGTTCACCGCGCTGGTGCTCGGTGATGACAACCAGGAGCTGCCGACCAACACCGAAGGGCGGCTGTTCTTTCGCGATGCTACGGGCCGTGGCATCGTGTACCCGAACGACTCGGCCAAGACCGCTCTGGCCAACCCCGAGCCTGGCCTGTTCACGCTCGGCGAAATCGGTTACATGAACGACGAGGGCTTCGTCTACATCACCGATCGCTTCAGCGACATGGTGGTATCCGGCGGCGTCAACCTCTACCCGGCCGAAGCCGAACAAATCCTCATAGAGCACCCGGCCGTGGCCGACGTCGCGTGTATCGGTGTTCCGCACCCCGAGATGGGGGAAGAGATGAAAGCCTTGGTGATCGCCGTCGACCCGGCAAATGCTCCCGCGCCGGAGGAGGTTTTGGCGTGGCTGCGCGAGAGGCTTAGCCATTACAAGTGCCCCCGCAGCCTCGACTATGTGGAGGACCTTGGCCGCTCGCCGATGGGCAAGATCAACAAACGTCGGCTGCGGGCCGCGTACTGGGCGGGAGTTTCTTCGTGAAGTATCCAGTTACCAAGTAGAGTTTGATCTGTCGGGAGGGCCGACAGCAGGGGGACGGAATCATGAAGGATCGTTGGATTACCGATTGGCCGGCCAGTGAACGTTGGCCGCACTACACCCGTTCAAACGCGGGTGAAGTTATGGCGACACCGGCCTCACCGCTCGGCCAACAGTTCACGTTCGACAACGGCATCGTGTTGGGCTGGCGCGACGGCTATGTTCGGCAGGGTTCGTACGCTCTGGGCGAGATGGCCGACAAGCTGCCCGAGCCATGCGGATTCTTTGGCGGTTACTTCTACATCAACCTCTCCAACGTCCGTATGCAGGGTGTACGCAGCCCGCTCGTTACCGTGGAACAACTCGATCTGGCGTTCTTCGGCGAGCACCCCGACGTGCCGCCGTACGATCCGCATCCGCTCGATGAACGACCCGACCTCGTTCCGAAAATCATGGAGCACCTCGGGTTCGTCATGTCTGCGCACAGCTGGCCGGAACTCGACGACGAGAAGGCCGAAATGAAGGCCCTCCGACGTAACCGGCCCGACATCGGTCCCATGACCGACGGCGAAATTGTCGCACGCTCGCGCTCGCTGCAGCCCTGGTTCCGCAAGCTGTTCGAGACCCACACGGTGTCGTCCAGTAGTTCGGGTATCGCGCCCGGCATGCTCTTCGCCGTTGGCCAGGCCGTCGGCGACCCGACGATACCGATGAAGCTCATCTCCGGTATTGGTGATGTCGACTCTGCGGAACCGAGCTACGCCCTGTGGGAGATCTCCCGCCTCGTTCGCAGCTCACCCGAGCTGACCGCAGCATTTGATGCCGGACCCGACGGCCTCCTTGAGCGCTTGCGAGCGTCCTCATCCGCCGACGGCAAGGCGTTCGTTGCCGCGTTCGATCAGTTCCTGGCGGATTTCGGATCCCGCGGACCGAACGAGTGGGAGATCAGCGCACCGTCGTGGGAAACCAAGCCGGCGCTCCCCCTCTCGCTTCTCGATCGCATCCGCATGCAGAGCGACGTTGAGTCGCCTCGCATTCGCAATGCGGCCAAAGCGGCCGAACGCAAACAGCTGATCGAGGAAGTCCGAGTCAAGGTCAAGCCCCTTGGCGACGAGATGGCGGGTATGTTCGAAAACGCCCTCGTGGCCGGCAACATGCAGGCCTACCGGGAACGAACCAAGAGCACCATTGTGATCCCGGTGAACGAGCTTCGGGTGATGATGAACGAACTCGGCCGTCGCCACCATGAGGCCGGACATCTCGCGCAGGCCGAGCACATCTTTATGCTCCTCGATGAAGAGCTTGAACCGTTTGTCGCCTCACCAACGGGGTGGAACGATGAGCTGGCCGAACGACATGCGACGTGGCGTCAGCTGTTCGATCTCGAGCCGCCGTACTTCATCCGTGACGCCAAGGTGCCACCGCTCAGCCAGTGGACGAAACGTCAGGACTCGGGCGCCGCCGCCGCCAAGGTCGGCGAGGTTCTTCAGGGGGTGCCCGGGTGTGCAGGCATCGTGCGGGGCCGGGCGTGTGTCATCCTCGATCCGGCCGACCCCGGTGAGCTAGAAGCTGGCGACATCCTGGTTGCCCCGCAAACCGATCCGGGCTGGACGCCGCTGTTCATGCCCGCCGGTGGCGTGGTGGTAAACGTCGGCGGCCAGATCAGCCACGCCATCATCGTCAGTCGCGAGCTGGGCCTGCCGTGCGTGGTGTCGGTCACTGACGCCACCACCCGCATCCCGAACGGCGCCCTCATCGAGGTCAACGGCGACACCGGTCAGGTCACCATCATCGAGTTGCCTTCGTGACGTCTCCGGCGAGACGCCGACCACCACAGCGGCGCACTCATTCCGATGTGGACGAGCGTCACCATCCACCAGACACGACGAGCACCCGCCAGTAACCCTGGGCCGGTGCCCTCACCAAGGAGGCCTGCTGCGAGGGCTACACCGAGTGCGCCGCCCATGCGTCGCACCAGCTGCACGAGGCTGTTGCCAGCACCAAGCATGGTCGCCGGCAATGCGGCCAAGGCTGCCCCGGTGGTCATGGTGCCGCACATCCCACTGCCGAATCCCATGAGCATCGATGCCGGTAGCACCACGCCCACAAAGTTGGGTCGGGCCGTGGCGGTAGCAACCAACCATGCCGAGCCACCAGCGGTTATGAACGAGCTCACCACTATCGGCCGGGTGTTTCCGTACCGGATCGCGAGTTGACCACCAAGCGGCGCGGCGACCGATGCCATGACTTGGCCAAGTGCTACGGCAAGTCCGGCCTCTCGTACCGACCAGCCCCAGAGCGCGATCATGATCAGCGGTCCGGTCAGGAACCACCCGAAGAATCCGATCTGCTGAACTGCCCCCGCGATCGTATTGGCGGCAAACACCCGATTGCGGAGTATGGCCAGGTCAAGCAACGGAACCTCAGCGGTGACACAGCGCCGCACGAATACAACGATCAGCACAACGGCCAGCCCGCCCAACACGATGACTGGCGGTGAGGCCCATCCCCAACGACTGCCTTGCGCCAGCACCAGCATCAAAAGCCCCAGACCGATCGGGCCGACGTAGTAACTGAGGCGATCGGTCCGCCCTTCGAGATCCGTGATGATCTGCTCGTGAAGAACTCGCCGCCCAATGAGGGCTACGATGACGCCCAACGGAGCGAGCCCGCCGAAGGCGTACCGCCAGTTGGCATCCACGACGAGAGCGCCGAGCGTTGGCGTAAGCCACGCGGCCACGGACCCAATGGCACCCCAGACACCGATCACCGCGGGGACCTTGGACGCCGGGAACATCGGCAGCACGAGGGCTAGCGCGCTGGATGCCAGGAACGCGCCACCCACGCCCTGTACGACCCGAGCGGCGATGATCAAAGGGACCGAGGGTGCCATCGAGGTGAGCGCGGCACCGATGCTGAAAAGCGTGAGCCCAAAGAGGTAGAAACGCTTGCGGCCGCGCCGATCTGCCAGGCGACCGCCGATGAGGAGCAACGACGACTGGGCGACGAGGAATCCGGTGGCGATCCATGCCAGCGTTCCTCGGGCGACGTTCGGATGTTGGGCTGCGATCTTCGGAAGAGCGAGCGCGACAAGACCCGAATCGACCACGAAAAGAAAGACGCTGGCTGCCGCGACGCAGACCCCTATCCACGCCGCCCGCCGATGGACGGGATCGGCATTCCAGGCCTGGAGATCAACTGCTGCGTGGGTGTTCACCCCAGTTCAATAGCGAGCTGCATCGCCTGGCGGGTGGCAGACACCACGCGCCGCGGGGCATAGGCGTCACCGACCAGGTGAACGTTGCAGTGCACACTCTTCAACGATTGGTAGAGCGAGTCGTCGCCAATCGCGCCGCAGGCCAGCACAATGGAATCGAAACCTGAACGACGCCAGCGACGGTCGCTGTAGGTGTTCGCGAGTGTGACTCCTTCAAAATCGACTGCAATAAGGCGCGCCATCGGGATGAGCTCCACACCTTCGGTATCGAGCCGGCTCAAGATCGCGCCGATGGTGTATTTGCCCACCAGCGGCGACGGCGCCGGGGATCGATAGCTGACCGTGACGTTGTGGCCGAGCCCGCTGAGGTGATCGGCGACCGACAGCGGCGCCACCCGATCATCCTCACTGACGACCAGCACCCGATGGCCCAATGTGGCCTCACCCGTGAGTACTTGGGTAACCGTCGCGACGTGGGCAGATCGAGCCCGGATGCATCAGGAAGTCGGGACATCACGCCAGTTGCCGTTGCAACGACATCGGCGCCATGGGCAATCACGAGGTCGAGTGTCGCTTCCATTCCGAGCCGTACCGAGACCCCAAGCCTCTCTAGGCGGCTCCGTTGCCAGTCGATCCACTTCCAGTACCGGCCGTTCATGCGCAAGGTCGCAGCCAATGCGAGCTGTCCCCCTACGTTCTGGCCGCGTTCCCACACGACGACCTCATGCCCACGCTCGGCCAGCAACCCAGCCAGTTCGAGCCCGGCCGGGCCGGCACCGATCACCAGCGCGCTCTGCGGATTCGCCGTGGCGGTGAGCAGGCCAAGATGCTCGCGGCCGGTGTAGGGGTTCGCCGCGCAGGCGAACTCGAGCCCTTCAACGACCCGGCGGTCTATGCAGTCGTTCACGCGCCGTAGCCATCCTGGCGTCGGTTGGTGAGTGGTGACATGAACCACTGCAGCACGTCGTCATGGTTGGCATGCAGCTCCAGCACGTCGGCTCCGGCCTCGGCGGCGAGCGCGGCTGACTCCCCGTACTCACGCACGAGCCAGGACACCTCGTCTGCATCGAGCGCGTGGGGTACCCGGTGATCGAGGTAGCCCGACAACGTGGCCGACGGTGCGATCGGCATGCCACCCTGCAGCACGAACTGCACCGTGCCGTAGCCACCCGCATCATGGATCCGACGTTGCATCTCCCCCATTCGGTCCACAAACTTTGGGTGACGAAAGTAGCCCGGGCCATTGGCTCCGACACCGGTCGGCTCGAAACCGGGCACCAGCGGGTTGCGGACGAAGGTGGGCCCGCCGCCGACCCACTGCACACCGCCGCGCACCCGCTCCACCCAATACGCACAGTGCCGCTCGAACTGCTCGTCACTCTCCAACAAACGACCATTACCACCCGAATGGGGTGGCACTACCAGGCGATGGTCGAGCGCCATCATGCCGACCTGAATCGCCGTGAAGGGAGCGGAGTTCACGGCGGTCGACATCACTCGAGACTATCTGGTGTCCGGCTCAAGTAAGTACCTCACGACCTCTCTCCAAAGTACCTAAAATGCGACGCTGGCCGGCACCAGATTTCTCCGGTACCGGCCAGGCTCAGATCGTCTGGCCAGAGTCAGCCAGTAAGGGTCAGACGCCCCAAAGCTTCTTGAAGGCTGCCTCGGCGCCCGGTGGCATCCAGTCAGCGTTGGTAGCGATCAGCTCCTTGGCGAACTTTGCGTCATTGACGATGACCGTGGGAAGTGCAGCGGCGGCACGCTCTTCATCGAGAGGCATGCCAACGCTGAGGCGGGCCGCAGCGTCAACCATCAACCAACCGGCATAGCCCTTCGGATCAGCCGACCAGGCACCCATTGTTCCGGCAACGATCTCGTCGAGGTCGACCTTGCTGAAGTCCTGGCCGTAGACCTTCACCTGCTTGTCGAGACCGGCGGTCTTGAGCGCAGCAGTGACACCACCCGGAAGATCGCCGAACGTCGCGAACACGTAGTTTAGCTTCGTGTTGGCTTGCAGCTTGGATGCGACGGCAGCCGGAATCTTTCCACCAATGAGGTCCTCAAGCGTCACGTTGAGCGTATCGACCGTGCAGGTCTTGCAGTTCTTGGCGAGCTGCGCCTTATAGGCATCCTCTTCGACAACCAGCACCGGGAAGTCACGAATCGTTACGACCAGCGCGTTGGCCTTGCTCTTGGAATCAACAATGGCCCAGTCAGCCATAAGCGGGCCGGTCTTGGAGACGAAGGACTCGTCACCGCACTGCATCAACAGGCCGCTGTCCGCGCTGGGATCGTCGGTGCCAAAACAGCTCAGCACCCCAATACCCTTGGCCTTCGCCGCATCAAGCTGTGGCTTGTACTGTGCGGTGGCCAGACCGGTGCTGGCGATGTAGTTCACGCCGGCTTCAATGGCCTGTTGGAACGCGGGACCCGGGTCGGTGCTCTTCATGGGAACAATCTTCAGATCCCAGCCGAGCGCCGTCGTGGCGGCCTTAAAGCCAGGTGTGAGGTACGCCGCGCAGGTCGGAACGTCACACTCGAGCCAAGCGATGGACTTCTTGTCGGCCTTCTTGGTGAGCGGCTTGGTGACACCAATGCCACCATCGGCCTTGCTGTACTTGTCGACGTTGGCCTTCGCGGCAGCGAAACCCGGATCCTCGGCCATGGCCGCAGCGGTCGTGACTGCAGCCGGAGCGGCAGTGGTTGCAGCCGGAGCGGCAGTGGTTGCTGTGCTGCTCTTGCTGCTGCCGCACCCGGCAGCAACAACGACGCCGCATACGAGCACGGCGAGCAGAGAACGAAACTTGGTCATGCAATCCCCCTTGTAGTTACGACGACAACGGACCCTTGTCCGCGCCATGCCGTGGGGGTAGTTTATTGATACCGAGCACAGTTTGCTAGTCTTTCCTTCGACGCACCGAGCGACACTCGCCTCGGATGCCTCCTGGGGGGAGGAACGGTGGCGGAAACGCTGCACATCGAACACCTTTCGAAGACATTTCCGGGCCAGGCCGCGCTGATTGATGTCGGCCTCACCATTGACGCGGGTGAAGTCCACGCGCTCGTTGGCCAGAATGGCTCCGGAAAGTCCACGCTCGTAAAAGTGCTCGCCGGTTACCACCAACCCGATCCTGGTTCGAGTGCATGGGTCAACGGGCAACCGATTGCGCTTGGCGATGCGCATGCTGCCGCGCTGGCCGGCATTCGATTCGTCCACCAGGACCTCGGCCTCGTGGGCAGCATCAGCACCGTTGAGAACCTGGCGCTCACCAACGGCTACAACACCGGAGCGGGTCGGCGTATTCAGTGGAAGGCTGCGGTACAGCGGGCGAACGAAGCCATGGCTGCCCTCGGGCTTCCCGATCTCGATGTTCGAGCACCCGTTGCTTCGCTTCCACCTTCGCAGAAGACGGCCGTTGCGATCGCTCGCTCGCTGGTCGGGTGGGAAGACGGCGCAAGCCTGCTTGTCCTTGATGAGCCAACAGCCACTTTGCCGGGTGCCGATGTCGCTCGTCTGTTCGACGTCATTCATCGTCTGAAGGCCAAGGGATTGTCCATCCTGTACATCTCCCACCACCTCGATGAGGTCTTCGAGCTCGCCGATCGTGTGACCGTATTGCGAGATGCAAGACGAATCGACACGGTCCCGGTTGCCGGACTCGATCATGCTTCGTTGATCGAGCTCATTGTCGGCCGACGGATCGAAGGCTCCTCCGCGTCTGATGCGGCTACCTCCGGTGCTCCGGTATTGCAACTGCGCGGGCTTACGGGAGGCAACGTGCACGGTATCGATCTGGAGGTGCGTCCGGGCGAGATTGTCGGCATTGCGGGCATCACCGGATCAGGTCGGGAACATGTACTCGGGCTCATCGCCGGTCAGCTTCCTTACGAAAGCGGCGAGGTCATCGTGAACGACCGGCCCCTCCAAAACTACGAACCTCGATCAGGTATCGCCGCCGGAGTAGCCTTCGTACCAGCGGATCGATCGGTTCGCGGAACCGTCGCCCCCATGAACGTCCGCGAGAATCTGTCATTGTGCGACCTCAGCCCTCACTTTGCTGGTGGCCGGCTGCGACGCAAACGGGAGACGACCGAAACGAACTGGTGGATTGAGAAGCTCTCCATCAAAACCAGCTCAACGGAAACGCTCATCGGCTCGCTCAGCGGTGGGAACCAGCAAAAGGTGATGTTCGGAAAGGCCCTTCGGCTCAACCCGAAGTTGCTCTTACTCGACGAACCGACACAGGGCATCGATGTCGGAGCCAAAGATCAAATACATGCGCTCATCGACACCTCTTCCAACGATGGTGTCGCCACCCTGGTTGCCAGCACCGACACCGATGAGCTGGTAAGGCTTTGCCATCGCGTCATCGTGCTCATAAACGGACGTATTGCAGCAACACTCACCGGTGCTGACATCACGGCAGAACACATCGAACATACGCAACTCCAAACCAGCCGGAGAGATTCATGATCAAGCGACTCGCACTCGACAGATTCAGTGCCTTGTACCTTTGGGGATTCTTCATGATCGTCTTCGGTGTTCTGAGGCCAAAGACGTTCCTCAGCGGCACATCGCTCCAACTCGTCATCATCGAGAACGTCATTTACGGCGTGTTGGCCATCGCGTTCCTGGTGCCGCTCACTACGGGAACGTACGACCTCTCCATTGGCACCATGATGTCTCTTTCGCTGGTCATCACCAACTCCCTCGCCAAAGATCATGTCGTGCCACCGCTGGTCGGCATGCTCATCGCACTCGTTGCGTGTGGCCTCGCCGGTTTCATCAGCGGCTTCATCGTGGTGAAGCTACGGGTCAACAGCTTCATCGCCACCCTCGGGATGAGTCAGGTGATCACCGCGTTGATTCTGAAGACGTCACGTCAGACGATCAGCGGCGCGTTCACCAAGTCGTATCAGGACATCGGAAACAAGAAAGTCTTGGGCCTACCACTGTTTGTGTACTACCTCGCGGTGCTGGCGTTCGTTGCATGGTACGTGCTCGAACACACACCCGTTGGGCGCTACATGTTCGCCACTGGCGGGAATCCCGAAGCGGCCCGACTGGCCGGTGTCCGCACCGATCGCCTGGTCTGGGGGTCACTGATTGTCTCCGGTCTGATCGCCGGATTCGCGGGCACGGTGTACTCCTGGAAGGTTGGCACGTATTCCCAGTCGATCGGTCCAGGCCTCCTCTTCCCCGCGATCGCGGCGGTGTTCTTCGGCGCGTCACAGTTGAAGGCTCGCCCGAACGTCGTGGGCACGCTCATCGCGCTCTACGCCCTGGCGTGGGGCATCAAGGGAATCCAGCTCACCTTTTCCAGTGACACCGAGTGGATCACTCCACTATTCACCGGCATTTCGCTCCTCACCGCAGTGGCGCTGGCCAGTCGACAAGGCATCATCAAAGTGCGCAAGCGCAAGGTCGATCCCGCGGCTCCGGCCGTTGTCGCTGCTACAGCCGCTGAGCTGGGTTCCTGATTTTCGATGACGCTCTCGACGACTAGGGCTGTTGTTCTCGCTCGCCAAACGGCGCAGTCGGGTCCGGTACTCGATGACTTTCGTATCGAGTCTTTTGCGTTGCCTTCGCTTGGCGAGGGTCAACTGCTGGTGCGAAACGCGTATATGAGTGTCGACCCGTCCATGCGCGGGCGGCTCGAGCCGACGGAGAAGCACTACACCACCAATTTTGTGCCCGGTCAGCCGCTCGACGGATCGGCCATCGGCATCGTCATCGAGTCGCAAAGCGATGCCGTGCCGGTTGGTGCAGCCGTACGACATCGCCTTGGCTGGCGCGAGCACGCCATCGTCGACGCGTCGGCGGTGACGGTGCACGACCCCACGATTGCGCCACTGAACCAGTGGCTCGGAGCCCTCGGCCAAACCGGGTTCACGGCTTATGCCGGGTTGTTGCGAACGGCTGAGTTCAAGCCGGGTGATGCTGTCTTCGTATCGGCCGCAGCCGGAGCCGTCGGCAGTATGGTCGGCCAGTTTGCACGGCTGCTCGGCGCATCACGTGTCGTGGGCAGTGCAGGCGGCGAAGCAAAGCGGAAACTGCTTGTGGACGAACTCGGCTTCGACGACGCGTTCGACTACCGAGCTGGTCCGGCCGAAGATCAGTTGAGACGGATCGCTCCGGACGGCATCGACGTGTACTTCGACAACGTGGGCGGCGAACAACTCATGGCTGCGCTTGATGCCATGCACCAGAACGGTCGAGTTGCACTGTGCGGCATGATCTCCAACTTCGATCCCGCTAATCCCCGTTACGACATCAGCAGACTCATCGGTGTGGTACTGAAGCGCTTAACCATTCGCGGGTTCATCGTCCGTGACCATGAAGACATGCGAGCCGAGTTCGAGCAACGGGTGTCTGGCTGGCTACGCGGCGGGGAACTCGTCAGCCGAGACACGATCTACGACGGCCTTGAGCACGCCGTGGAAGCACTTTTTGGTGTGATGTCCGGTGCCAACGTTGGCAAGATGCTCGTTCGACTCGACCCCTCAGCCTAAGGAGCAGCCATGAGCGACCGCGACGACATCAGCGATCTGGTATACCGCTACAGCGACGCCGTTACCCGCAAGGACCGAACGCAATGGGCCGCAACCTGGGCCGAAGATGCCTGGTGGGATCTCGGCAAGGGACGTTTGAGTCGTGGCCGGGAGACCATTGTCGAGTTCTGGCAGAAGGCCGTGGACGGCCTCACCATCGTGGTGCAGTTGGTGCACAACGGAGCCGTCGCCATCGATGGTGAGACGGCATCGGGCCGCTGGTACGTGTCCGAGCATCTGGAACGAACGACTGGCGCGACGGGGCTGCTGCTCGCCTGGTACGACGATACCTACGTGCGCGTCGACGGCCAGTGGCTGTTCGCGAGTCGATCACTCGGCTCGCTCTACCACGGTGCCCCCGACTTTAGCGGAGCCTTCACTCCCCTCGCGTAACCGGCGTTGTTAGGGCAGGGCGTCGATGGTGACCGTGCCCGCGTGACCGTTCACGGTGATGGTGGCGCCGTTGGGGATGCGGCGGGTGGCATCACCAATCGAGGGCACACACGGGATACCGAGCTCACGGCTGACAATGACGGCGTGGGTGCCGACGGCTCCGACGTTTACCACCACTCCGCTGACCGCAAGGAACAACGGCGTCCATGACGGATCGGTACTCGGCGCCACCAGGATGTCACCGGGTTCGAGCTCGGTCGGATCATCGATGGTGAGCAGCACCCGGGCGGTTCCGGTGACGATGCCGGGTGAACCAGCCATGCCCTTGAGCACATCGCCGACCGCCACGCGCTCTACCACGGCGTCGGCTTTCCGGGCCCACTCCGAAAGCGGCTTGGCCGCGACATCGACGATGTAGGGCGGGTCGAGCTTGAACAGCTCGCGATAGTCAATTTCTCGCTCGGCCAACGCGGCGGCGAACCACGCCGGATCGGCCACATAGGCGTCGAGCTCGTCTTCCTTCAACATGTAGATCTGCTTGGCGTTGGCAAGATGACCGGCGGCCACCATGCGGCGGCCGAGTTCATCAAAGCAGAGACGGATCTCATGCAGGGCGCGAATGTTGTTGGTCTTACAGCGCTCACGCGCGATCATGAACACCCGGGCTGAGCTGAGCGCTGCGCCGAGCATGCCAATGGCTTCGGCGTTGCCCGCCAGTTTCTGGTGCAGTTCGGCGGTGAGACGTTCCCGCTCAGCGGCGCCACGAGCCTCTCCTGCGGAGGGATCCGCGCTGTCATCGTTGCGCCGCAAACGGTCGATCGCCGAAAACAACATCTCGGGCCTAGTCTCGTAGGCCGAGCTGTAGAGATCCCACTCGTTCGGACCGCGGGAACCGTGCTCGTACATGAACGTGTCGACGTCGGTTACAAACGCTTGGACCTGTGCTGCGCTGCTCGAGCGCGCTCGGTCGAGCAGTCCGTCGTGACCGGCGTTGAAAATCTCCGTGAGTTCCTTCGATGCCCGTACCCGACGCGACATGGTCCAGATGGAGTTGGCAATGAGTGCGGAGTCGACATCACCCATGCCCGTGAGCAGGCGGGTGACCAAGGTGGGGTCGATCTCGGCTGTCAGCGCACCGAGAACGCTAGGCCCGACGCTCGCGCCGAGTGAGGCCCAGGCATGTTGAGCAAACATGGCCACGAGGTGACGCTGGATGGAGCGGGCCCGGCCAAGAAGTTGGGCTGTGGTCTGTGTAGACAGCTCGGGTCGACTGTCGCGCAGCGCCTTGGCTTCCACCTTCTGCTTTTCAATCTCGGGCACGTTGGGCGTGGACATGAACCAGCCCATCTGCTTGGTGAGCAGTTCGGTATGTCGGCGTGAAGCGTGCCAGTCACGTTCCTGATACGGCGGCACCGCAGAGGGGTCGTCGAAGTAGGCGTTGTCGATCGCCTGCCAGCCAGCACCCGAGCGCACACCGAACAACCGGGCCTGTGTGAGCGAGTTGTAGAAGTAGCCGCCAAACAACCCAAACGACTCGGGCTGATGCAGGTCGTACTCGTCGGCGTCTAAGACACCGAGTTGCACAAAACCGTCCCGACAGCCGAGCACGATCCCGCTTTCCCAGGCGAACGTCCAGCCGAGCGGGCTGACCGGATCGGCCATTACCTCGCCGGCGTTTCCTCGCGTGTAGTTCGGAAATCTTTCGGTCGGCACACGGTCGACAATCCAACGTTCACCCAGCATAATTCAGTCCCCCAAGGACGAAGCTCCACGAGCATCACGCCCATCGAGTTACTGAATCTAGTACAGAGTTACTGATCGAGGTTGAACCCCGCGGTGGGCTGCCGTGCGGCGTCGTAGACCGGAGCGGTCGCGTCAACGCGGTACTTGGCAACGGACGATCCGGCCCGGACGAACGTGCCGAGAAGCGCCTTCATAGCCCAGAAGTTCGGATGGCCAAAGTGTGCCTCCAGAGCCGGAGCGTCGGCCCATAGCTCGTAGACCTGCACCCGATGGGTGACGCTGGAATCGGCGGCGAAGCTGTAAGCGAGGCATCCGGGTTCCGTGTCCCGTGTGGACTGTTGCATGTCGGAGGCCGCAGCGACCGCGCCGTCGCGGTTGGCCTGGTCGGCGAAGTCGATAGTGCCGGCAATGATGATCATGACGACGCCTTGGGAGCAACGTCGACCATCGCCGCGTCGGCGGAAGCAAACCGGGCTGAGCCGCCATTGACGCTACGACCGGCATCCACGACCAGCGTGTGGCCGCTCACCAGTCGGGCCTCGTCACTGGCCAGATACAGCGCTGCGTTGGCGATGTCAGTGGCATCGGGCGCGAACGACGTGCGGTTGGTTTGCTTGGCGTGCGCTGCGACGGCAGCCAGGTTCGCGCTGTCACCTGCGAGCGCCTGCGCGGTGAGTGCGGTTGGGATAGTGCCGGGTGCGATGGCGTTTACGGTGATGTTGTGCTGTATCAACTCACTGGCCACAGACTTGGTAAGACCCACGACGGCGGTCTTTGCGGCGGTGTAGGCGTGCGGCCCGAGACCACCGATGACCCCGGCGATGCTGGTGGTACTGATAATGGCGCCACTGCCCTGCGGAATCATGACTCGCGCCGCATGCTTACTGCCGTAGAAGACCGAGTGCAGCAGCACGTCGGTGGTCTTCAGCCACGCTTCGGTCGAAGTCTCGGCGATTGACCCCACCGCGCCGATGATCCCGGCGTTGTTGAACATCACGTCGAGTCGACCCCACGTGCTCACGGCCAGGTCGACCGCGGCAGCTACCTGGCTCTCAACGGTGACATCGCACGAAATGAAGCGGGCTGAGTCTCCCAGTGAGTCGGCCACGGCTTGGCCGGCGGCAGCCTGAATGTCGGCCACGATGACTCGTGCTCCCTCGGCGACGAAACGCTTTGCTGTTGCTTCCCCGATGCCGCTGGCACCGCCGGTTATGACGGCGACCTTGCCGGCTAATCGATCCCCCATGAGTTGTCCCTTCCTGTCGTAGTAAATGGTCGTGCACGACCACGGCCGATGAGATGTTCATTCACTGATCATCCGGGCCATGGTCTCGTGGTAGTGGGCGATCTTGCACTCGCGCTCGGACAGAATGTTGCGCTGGTAGGCCGATGATCGCTTGGTGCGAGCAAGTTGTTGATAGACGTCGATGTCCTCAGCGACGACTTCCTTCAGGTGTTCCCAGTGGGCCGACATCCGCTGCCAGTAATCCTCGTACTCGGGGTCGCTGCGGTCACCCGGGTAGATGATCTCCCAGCACATGAACCGGGTGCGATCGACGTCGATCGGGATCGGGTTGAACACCTGGATGTGCTCGGGGTTGCAGTTGAACACCGTGTTCGGGAACACGACGTAGTGGCAGATCGAGTAACGCTGATGATCCCAGTCTTCGGCCAACTCTGCGCGAGTCTGACTGCGAGGCACGAAGCACATGTAGTTGTGGTCGTTCACGATGTGAAACGTGGTATCCCGAGCCGACTTCACCCACTCGGCTGAGACGTGGTGCAACGCGGCGGTGTGGTAAATCTCGTTGAAGCCGTCGACGATGGCCTTGTAGCTGACGGGTACGTCCCACTCGACCACGTCGAGCAGCACCATGTCTTCCATCTTGAACTGACCGAGATCAACGGCAATCTCCTTGCCGATCCAGTCCATCAGCGGCTCGGCTTTGTCGGGTCCGGCGAGGTTCACCCACACCCAACCGCCCCATTCGCTGGCAGCAACGGACGGAGCGCGCACGTCTTTCAGATGTTCCTCGGAGAAGTCCTGCCGCTCGGGTACACCCACGAGTTTGCCGGTGGTGTCGTACACCCAGCCGTGGTAGGGGCAGCTAAACCGACGGGCTCCGCATCCCTTCCAGTCGGGAACGAA
>JANMCE010000176.1:0-8477 GCA_031360915.1 Actinomycetes bacterium
CGCCGCCCCAGGTTCGATCGAGGACGACCTCATCCTGGTGCGACGTGAATACCCGACCGACATCGGTCCCGTCGATCTGTTGTGTCGTGACGCGTCGGGGCAGGTAGTAGCGATTGAAGTGAAACGCCGCGGCGAAATCGATGGGGTGGAGCAGCTCGCCCGCTACATCGAGCGACTCGAACGTGACTCGTCACTCGGATCGATTCGCGGCATCTACGTGGCTCAGGTCATCAAGCCTCAGGCGCGTGTGCTGGCTGAAGCCCGCGGGTTCCGCTGCGTGGAGATCGACTACGACGAACTCCGCGGCCTCCAGATAGACGAGCTCCGCCTGTTCTGAGTGCCCGGTTGCCCCGGTTGCGACGCTGGTCCGGACTAGCCTTCGTTCGTGCGGCGCCTTCCCTTTTTTGTCGCGGCGGCACTGTTGGCGAGCTGCTCTACGGGGCGGGCCTCGGCCCCGACCGTAACCGCACTGGGCCCTTCGACAAGTGCCGTGTTTGCACCCCTCACTGAGCCAACCGCGACGCCACCGCCGCCTCCTCCTCCTCCCGCCCCGACCACGACGTCGACGACGCTTCCGCCCCTGGTGATCGATCCGGGCGCCGCGTCCTATCAAGCCCTTCCCCCGGCCCGGCTCTTGGACAGCCGCGACCTCGGGCTGCCCCTGGTGAGTGGCAAGGCGCGAATCGTCTCGTTGGCGGGCGCAGTTGGACTACCCACTACGGATCTGGCCGCCGCGGGCATGGCCGCCGTTGCGGTCAATGTGACCGCCATCAACGCCGATGATGTTGGCACGCTTACGGTGTGGACCGCTGGCACCACCGCACCGCTTTCGCCGAGTCTGGCCGTGGCTGGCACCGGCGACGCGGTCGGCAAGCTCATCGTCACCGTTCCCAACGCGTCTGGCGAAATCGCGCTGCAGTCCACCACGGGCATGGACGTGCTGATCGATGTGGTCGGTTGGTTCCGACAGTCGCCAACAGGCTCCGCCGACGGGCGATACGTCCGCGGCGCCGGCACTCGCATCGTCGACTCCACTCGGTCGCTGGCGACGCCGGGAGCGCTGCCTGCTGGTGGTCGCATCGACGTACCGGTCGCTGGCGTTGGCGGCATTCCGCCCGATGCGACGGCGGTGGCGCTCAAGGTAGCCCTGTTCGAATCGGTTCCCGTCGGATTCGTGACGGTCTGGCCAACAGGACCGGCGCCACCTGGCGCGTCGCAACTCCAGGTCCCGCCGGCGGGCTACACCGCAACCAACATCGTGATCGTCGCACCCGGTGAAGGCGGCAAGATCTCGCTGTCGACGAGCGCGGCCACCGGCCTCACCATGGATGTCGTTGGCTGGTTCACGGGGCCGAGCGCGCCGAGGACCAGCGAAGGTCTGTTCGTGCCGTTGAACCCACCGCTCCTGCTTGATGCGGGGGCGCTCGAGCCGCCCTATCGGCACGACGTGACGCTGCGTACGGCTGGCGGCCTGCCGACCCAGAGCGGCGCAGCCGTGTTCGCCGACGTGATCGCAGCCGACGCTGCCGACGCGGGCAGCGTTTCCGTGTCGGCAGCCCGCACCCCCAAGGCCGACGTCAACGTGCTTCCGGTGCAGGGAATCGGCACGACCACGGTCTCACCAGCAATGGTTTCGGTGGGCGAAGGGGATCGACTCTCACTGTCGGCCCAACAGCGCACCAACGTGTCACTGCTCGTGCGCGGGTACATCATTGGCCGACCGACCCCACCCGACCCGGCCTTGCCGCCCGAACCAGCCACGGCCGACGGCACTCCCGCTCTGCCCGCGTTCGACGCCGTCATTGAACAGTTGCTCGCGTCCACCGGTTCGGCGGGCGCGTCCGTGGCCGTCGCCAAAGATGGCCGCATCGTGTACGCCCGGGCCTACGGCATGCGTGACATTGACACCGGGGACCCGACTCACATCAACTCCCGATACCGCTTCGCCTCGATGACAAAGGTGCTAACCGCAGCAACGCTGTTGCAACTGGTGCAGGCGGGCGGCATCGCGCTCGATGACGCTGTCTTTCCGATTCTGGCATCGAAGATCTCTTTGCCTGCTGGCCACGACCCGCGGCTCGAAACCATCACGGTTCGCCAGCTGTTGTCGCACACATCAGGCCTGCGCCAAACCCCCGACGTGTTCTTTAACGAGGAACCGGGCGTGGCCGTAGCGTTCGGCCCCGGAGGCCCGACATCGTGTCTCCAAGCAGCACAGTGGTTCGTGCAATTCCCGCTCGCCCGGGACCCCGGCACGAAGTTCGACTACGTAAACATGAACTACTGCCTGGCCGGCCTCATCATCGAAGAACTCACCGGCGAGAAGTTCGCAGCCGCCGTCACCCACCTGACCCTGGCGCGGCGCGGCGTGACCGATGTTGTAGTCGGACGAAGCCATCTCTTCGGACCTACCGATGTCACCCACCGCACACCCGCGGTGGACGTGCCAGGAGGCGGCAACTTTATGGAGTCAATCGGGGGCGCGGGCGCACTCATCGGCACGCCAATTGACCTCGTACGGTTCCTGGACGGCCTCGACCCCGACAAGCCCGGCCCGCACCTGCTCACGCCCGAGCTTTTTCAGCAGTTCACGAACGTGCAACCTGGTCTCGGCAGCTGGGGCCTCGGTGCCGAAGTGTTCGGCACGGGATCGTTCGGCCACAGCGGCAGCCTCGACGGCGCCCGCGGCGCCATGGTGCATCGCGCCGACGGCTTCACCTACGCCATCACCGTCAATGGCAGCTTCAACTCCCACTCCTCCACCCTCCGAGACACGGTCGCTCGCGCCATCGCCACCGTCCCGTCCTGGCCCACCTGGTCCTACAACGACGAACTGCCCTGACGTCGGGACACAATGCGACAAAACCGGTTGTGTGGCGGTCAGGCCGAGGTGATGTAGCTGGCGATAGGTGACAAGGGCGTGTTGACGCCGAGCGAGTTGGGCGATCGCCCTCTCAGGGCTCATCCGTCCATCCTGGCAGTGAGGTGTGACAGAGATGACTTCGCGACAAAACCGGTGGCCGCGCACCCGGTTTTGTCGCAAAGTCGACAGGGGCTACTGCTGGGGTTGGGGCCAGGTGCCGGTTTGGCCGTTCATGCCAGAGTTGCGGCGGGCGGTTGCGAGCAGGGCTTCTACGACAGGGCCGAGCGCGGTGGGGTCGTCGACGGGGGCGTGGGACGGGCCGCGGACCCAACCTTCGGCCACGGCCAAGGTTTCACCCGATGCCTCAAAGACGCGGCCGGTGACACCGGCGGACTCAACCGACGCGAGCCAGGTGACGATGGGGGCGATCCAGCGCGGGTTGCGGCGCTCGCGTCCCTCGTCGGACTCTGGTGCGCTCGACAGGCCTTCGGTCATGCGGGTCAGCGCGACCGGGCCTACTGCGTTCACGGTAACGCCATAACGAGCGAGCTCGAGCGCGGCGATGTTGGTGAACGACGCAATGCCGGCCTTGGCGGCGCCGTAATTGGTCTGGCCGATATTGCCGTAGATGCCTGACACCGAGGTGGTGTTGATGATCCGACCCGACACCTCGTGGCCTGCCTTCGAGCGGTCTTTCCAGTAGGCGGCCGCCCAGCGGCTGGGAGCGAAGGTGCCTTTGAGATGCACCTTGATGACGGCATCCCATTCCTCCTCGGTCATGTTGGTGAGCATGCGGTCACGCAGGATGCCAGCGTTGTTCACCACGACGTGGAGATCACCGAACACCTCGACGGCGGTGTTGATCAACCGCTGTGCACCTTCCCACGACGAGATGTCCTCACCGTTGGCCACTGCTGCTCCACCAACGGCCACGATCTCGGCCACCACCTGCTCGGCCGGTGAGGCGTCGCCACCCTCACCTCCGACACTGGCCCCGAGGTCGTTCACAACGACGAGGGCGCCGTGCCGGGCGAGCGACAACGCATGTTCGCGGCCGATACCTCGGCCGCCACCCGTGACGATTGCCACGCGACCTTCACACAGTCGAGCCATCAGAAACCCCCCCACTTTCGCGAAGCCACAGTGGACCCTTTCGGTCGGGAATTGTCAAGGTCGTCGAAAAATCAGGTCCAGGGGGTCACACAACGCCGGCATCGGCCGACTGGTGAAACTGGTACCAAAGGAGCGGACATTTGAGCGTCACCGGATTCACCCCACAACTTTCCAGCTCGGCCGTCAACTTCAACTGGCTGATGACGAGCTTCATCGACAACACCGCGGGCGCCGATCAGGCCGTCGTGGTGTCATCCGACGGAGTGTTGATGGCCGTGGCCAATCTCGATCTTCGCTCGGCCGACCGGGTTGCCGCCATCGTGACGGGCGTGCGAAGTCTTTCCGATGGTGCGTCACAGCTCCTTGCCAAGGGTGCATTGGAGCGCGTGATCGTGGATATGCGCACCGGCTATCTGCTGGTTGCTGCGATTGGTGGCGGCTCCGTACTGGGCGTGGTGTGCGGCAAGCAGTGTGACCTTGGCCTGGTCAGCTACGAGATGGCCATGGTGGTGCAGCGAGTCGGTCTCCAGCTCACGCCAGAGTTGATCACCGAGCTCACCAACCTCATCCGCAGCAACATGTAGTCGGACGGGTCCGCGACCGCGTTCGTTCGGGTCGAGCCGGTATCTGTGCATCACTAGTTATCCTGACCGGCACTGCGCGCCGACTTGTGGGGCTGACCCACTTAACAGGGGCTCTCACAGGTGGCTGCCAAAGCGAAACTAGGCGTGCTGACCCTGTTTCTTACTAGGGGATGCCGACGCAGCCTGGGTCTCCCTGAGCTGCAGCAACCACCCACCCTCGCCACGGCGTTTGGCGGGTCGAGCCGGTATCCTGACGTCGTGACTTCGACGGACGTGCTCATCATCGGAGCCGGCCCGGCGGGCACAGCAGCCGCCATCACGCTTGTCGACAACGGCACCAGCGTGATGGTGGTGGACAAAGCCACCTTCCCCCGCGATAAGTGCTGCGGCGACGGTCTCACTACCGCCGCGCTGCGCATTCTCGAAGGGCTCGGTTTCACACCCGACATGGTGCCGTCCTGGCAGGAAGTCAACGCAGCCTGGGTGCGCTCGCCATCGGGCCGTGAGGTGTCGCTTCCGTTTCCTGAAGGGCGTGGCGTCTACGGCGCTGTTGTTCCCCGCCGTGAACTCGACGCCGCTATGGTGCAACTCGCCCGCTCCAAAGGTGCCGAGATTCGGGAGGGTTGCGCTCTCGCGTCGATCCGTTCAATGGGCGAAGCGGTGGAGGCTGAAGTCGACGGAATGGGTACCGTGCACGCCAAGTACGTGATCGCGGCGGACGGCATGTGGAGCCCGACGCGCAAGATGCTCGGCCTGGCTGGCGAGCCCTACTTGGGCGAGTGGCATGCGTTTCGCCAGTACGCCGAAAACGTCACAGGCAGTTCAGCCGACAAGCTGTGGGTCTGGTTCGAACCCGATCTGCTTCCGGGCTACATGTGGAGCTTTCCGCTTCCGGGCAATCGGGCCAACGTTGGTTTCGGCATCCTGCGTGACGGCGTGCGCAAGGTGCAATACATGAAGGATCTGTGGCCCGAGTTACTGGCCCGTCCCCACGTCGCGGCCGCGCTCGGACCCAACGTCACGTGGCCCGAGCGGCACACGGCCTGGCCCATTCCGGCCCGGATCGACAAGGCGGTCTACGGTCACGACCGGGTGCTGTTCGTGGGCGACGCCGTCGCCGCCACCGACGCGCTCACGGGCGAAGGCATCGGCCAGGCATTACTCACCGGCACGCTCGCCGCCGATGCAATCACCCACGCTACGAGCGTGTCAGCGGTACAGGCCGCGTACGCCACCAGCGTTCGCCATCACCTGCTGGCCGATCACAAGATGTCGATGCTGCTCGGACGCGCCCTCAAGCACGATCGCGGCGCCCGAGGCTCCATCCGGCTGGCCGGGTCGACCGAATGGACGAGGCGACACTTCGCCCGCTGGCTGTTCGAGGACGAACCGCGGGCCATTCTCGCCACCCCCAAGCGGTGGCATCGCCACTTCCTCGACCAGTCCGGCGCCTATCGCTGAGGCAGTACCGTGACCGGTATGCGTACCCGACTGACCGACCTGTTAAAGATCGAACACCCGGTGATGCTGGCTGGCATGGGCGGCGTCAGCTATCACCGTCTGGTCGCTGCAGTGAGTGAAGCCGGCGGCATTGGCACGCTCGGCGCGTCAACCATGCGACCAGCCGAACTGGTTGAGGAAATTGCGGCCACCCGAGCTCTGACCAGCAAGCCGTTCGGTGTCGATCTGCTCACAGCGCTCCCAGGTCAGGTAGAGAACGGCGTGCAAGCGTTGATCGACGGCGGTGCCCGAGTGTTCGTTGCCGGTCTCGGTGTGCCCCGTGAGGTGATCGATCAGTTACACGCTGCGAATGTCATCGTCGGCTCGATGTGCGGCAAGGTGCGTCACGCCGTTGGCGCGGTGGCGAGCGGCTGCGATTTCGTGGTGGCGCAAGGTACCGAAGGCGGCGGCCATACCGGCACGGTCGCCACGCTGGCGCTTGTCCCCCAGGTCGTCGACGCCGTCGGCGCCAAGGTGCCAGTGGTCGCAGCCGGCGGACTATTCGACGGTCGTGGTCTGGCGGCCGCACTGGCGCTCGGAGCTGACGGCGTGTGGCTCGGCACTCGCTTCATCGCAACGCCCGAGGCTCGGGCCGTGGCCGGATACAAGGAAGCCCTCCTCGCCGCCGCCGAGGATGGAACGGTCATCAGCCGGGCCTACACCGGCAAGACCTGCCGCGTCGTTCGCACCGAGTGGACGACGTACTACGACGAGCATCCCGACGAGTTGGCGCCGTTCCCCGAGCAGGCCATCCGCTCCATGAAAGCCGGCGTCAACCACCTCGGCCATCCCGACGGCTTCCCGGTAGACAGCTCGCGGGAGTTCATGCCGTGCGGTCAAGGCGTCGGCGGTATCCACGACCTGATACCGGCCGGCGACATCGTGCGAAGCGTGGTCGCAGAAGCCGAAGCCACCCTCGATCGACTCTTGCACACGCGAACGCGAAATGACTGTCAGTAGGTCCGCCGTCAGTTATGCCGAGGCATCCGAACGTAACGACACGATCCAGCTTGATGTGCTCCGACGCTATGCAGATGCCGACGACGCCGACGCCGACGCCGACGCCGACGTTCACTATGTGATCGTTCCTCGTGCGAGCGTTCTCCGAGCAGCCACCAATTCTGTTTGAGTCCGTCAGGGTGAACGTACAGTCTGAACTCACCAGCCATCCGGTGACCGCGCCACCTCACCCCATCGAACGAGCGAGTGCTCAACGGTCTCCTAACGCTCGCTTCGCTAACCTTCAGGGGACAACCTTGTGACACCCCCTCGGTAGGTTGGGAGGCATGACCATGACTACTCGGATGCTTGTTGAAGACTTTCTTGAAGGCGGCTTCCCTCGCGGCACGCAACTCATCAACGGCGAGGTGGTCATGAACGATCCGACCCTGCTTCATCAACGCGCCGTCTCGCGCATTCATCTTGCTCTTGGCATCTGGACGACGGCCGACCCGCAGCGGGGCGAAGCCGGGCTTGGCGGTAACTGGCGCTTCGGCCCTGCAACCTCGCTCATCCCTGACGTCTGGTGGGTTCCAGCCGACATTTCGGCCCAGCTTGAAGGGTTGCTTCACGACGAGCCTCCCGGTATCGCGGTCGAAGTCCGTTCCCCCTCCACCTGGCACTACGACACCGGCGTGAAGCTCCGCTACTACGAAAGCGCTGGCGTGCAAGAGGTTTGGCTGGTCGATACCGCAGCCTGCAGCGTGATCGTCCATCACCGAAGCACGCCGGCCTGCCTCGTGTTCGATGAGAGTTACGAAATCGCCGAAGGTGAGCTGACCTCGCCTCTACTCGACGGTTTCGCCATGGCGGTTCCGCCCCTGTTTGCCGGCTCAGCCTCCACCTCCTGAAGTGCACCCGCAACTACGGCCGTGCCCGGCACTGTGGCCGGGAAGCACGGGCCGTAGCATTGCGCCCATGACGTTCGCCGATCTCGCCCGTGCCCGCGCCGCCGAGGTCTGGGCGCAGTCGATCACGCCGGCCCTGTACGAATACATAGCCATCCCGAACGTGTCTGAGGCCTACGACGCCGACTGGAAAGCCCACGGCTACATGGACGCGGCGGTCACCCTGATCGCCGACTGGTGCCGGGCTCGCCCCATCCCCGGGCTCACCGTGGAAGTAGTGCAACTCGCCGGACGCAGCCCGCTCATCCTTATGGAAATACCGCCAGCCGGTGGAGCCAGCGCGGACGATACCGTGCTGCTGTACGGCCATCTCGACAAACAACCGGAGATGAGTGGCTGGCGCGAGGGTCTCGGCCCCTGGACACCCGTGCGAGAAGGTGACCGCCTCTACGGCCGCGGTGGCGCCGACGACGGGTACGCCGCGTTTGCTTCCCTCACCGCCATCGAGGCGGTGCACGCTGCAGGCGGATCGCACACCCGCTGCATCGTGATGATCGAGGCCAGCGAGGA
>JANMCE010000120.1:0-36314 GCA_031360915.1 Actinomycetes bacterium
CCTCACGGTGACCGACGCCATCCGCAGCGGATTTCTCACGGCCTACCCGGCGGCATCGGGTGTGCCGACCGTGTCGAACCTCAATATCAACAATGCCGGTGACACCGTTGCCGGTGCAGCCATCGTGCCGGTCGACGCCAACGGCAACATCGGCGTCTACCTCGACGGCGGCGGCGATCTGTTGGTAGATATCAACGGCTGGTTCACGGACGGAAACGCGAGTGCCAGTTCGGAAGGTTTGTTCGTGGCCCAGACTCCAGCCCGGGCCCTCGACAGCCGCAAGTCGGGCAGCATGGCCGGCAAGTCCATGCTCGACCTGGGTGTGCCGTCCGGCTCCATCGCGGTAAGTGCCAACCTCACGCTCACCGACACCTCAGGCGCCGGCTATCTCAGCGCCTGGGCCGCCGCCGGTGTTCTGCCCACGGTCTCTTCGGTCAACGCGGTTGGCTCGAACCAGACCGTGGCGAACCACGCCATCATTCCGGATTCAGGTGGCGCCCGGTTCTTCGCCGACATGGCCACCAACCTGATCGTCGACTACGACGGCTACTACCTACCAGCAAATGTATAGAGGTAGCGACCGGATGCACCACGCGCTGGCAGCATTGTTTGAGCGAAGCGAGTCCGAGAGAGACGGAGCGGTAGCTGAGCGTCAGGAGCGGTAGCGACAAGCGATGCCAATCATGGTAGCGACCGAACGAGGCGATTAGTCGAAGAGGTCGGGATCGGTGTGGCAGATCTCTTCCCACAACGGCTGGAAGCTGAACCATCCAGCCAGTGGGAAGGCGGTCTGCTCGCGGGTATACGTCGCAAGCTCGTGGGGGACGAGCTTGGGTGTTCCCGCCGCTTCGGCCAACAACTGGGCCTGGCAGGTGCGTTCCATGGTGACGAACCACCACACCGCTTCGTCCACCGTTTGACCAACGGTGATGTTGCCGTGGTTCTGATGGATGACGGCCTTGTGGCTGCCGAGTGCATCGGCGATTGCCTTGCCCGAGTCGAGTTCGAAGGCAACCGCTCCCCCGCCTTCGGTGCATAGGCTGTGGTCCTGGTAGAAGCTGCAGGCATCCTGCGTGATGGGGTCGAGCAGACGACCGAGTGACGACCACGCCTTACCGTTCACCGAATGGGCGTGCGCGGCGGCAATCACGTCGGGCCGGGCTGCGTGAATAGCAGCGTGGATCACGAAGGCAGCTCGGTTGAGCGGACGGGTTCCCTCCACCACATCGCCGGTGTGGTTGACGAGGATGAGGTCGCTGACCTTGATGTGCCGAAAGCTGCGACCGAACGGGTTCACCCAGAAGTGGTCCGGAAACTCGGGATCACGAGCGGTGATGTGCCCGGCCACGCCCTCGCCGAAGCCGAATCGGCCGAAGATTCGTAGGGCGCCCGCCAACCGCTCTTTGCGGTGGCGACGCTCTTCTTCGACCGTGGCGAACACGGGCGGTGTTGGAAACGTGATCACAGGCTTGTCGGTGGTGGTCATAGAGACAGTTTCGCGCGTTTGAAACCGTCGCGGTCCGGCGCGTTGTTATACAACATGCAAGTGCCGACATCGCACACGGGGACAATAGGGGGAATGCTGGGCGCGGCGGATCATTTCGATCCCGCCGGCTCGAGACGTGCCCCGATTCGACAACGACGCAACCGTCGGCTGGTTGACCGACACCTGGCAGGACATGGACGACTGGATCACCGCCAATGCGGTGCAGGAAGCAACCTGATCAACGTGCTACCGAGCGGGTTGTGGCGCTATACCCGGCACCCCAGTTACTTCGGTGACTTCTGCGTGCGCCAACTTCATCGCGCGCACCAACGGCTTCCTCCCCGGCCCTCCCCGCCGCCCCTGACCGATTCTGTTTGCGCACGTACCCAATCAGATACAGGCAGATACCGATTCGGTCGCCCCCGTCACTCAGGAGACTGCTGAGCAAGTTGCTCGTTCCAATGGGCCGAGGTGGGCGGCAGCTGCGGCGGATGTTTTGGTTTCCATCCCTACGGGTTAACGACAAGTCACAGTTCACGTTCGACAGCATGACTGGTGAGTTCAGACTGTACGTTAACCCTGAGGGACCCAAACAGAACTGGCGGTTACCTCGGTCGATTCGAGCGAAGCCGTAACACATGCCGTCGTCGCGGAAACCAAAGCGATTGCTCAGCAAGCCTGTTAGGGGCCGAGTACGACGACGCCGTTCTGGGCCTGCACATCGATCGGCTGCTGTGACGCGGTAGCGAGGTCAAATCGAATCGCTTTGTCTTCGCCGGTGACGACCAACGCGGTCCCGTCCTGACTCCAGTGCACGCCGAAGCCAACAAGATCAGGAAAGGTCTGACCGGTGCCTCCTGCGATCGGTGCGACCAGCACGCCGCGCCCGGTGTACGGCTCGGCGTTGTCGGACAACGCTACCGCGAGTTGCGAGCCGTCCGGCGAGAATGCGCCCGAGCCAAGGGTCTGCGCGGGGCCGATGTCGGGCTGTTTGCTGATGACGTTGACCGCCGCAGTGTGCACGTTGACGATATTGATGTCGCCACTTTCGGCTTGATACGCGAGATGGGTCCCGTTGGCCGCGATGGGGCGCCCGACACCACTGACTCGCACGCCACCTGGTTCTGCAATCAGGATCTCGAAGGTCTCTTTCACAAGGAGGGCAACGCCGTCGCCCGCGGGTCCGATCGGAAGCGTCACCTGCGCCTTGGTCGCCACGGTTGGACCGACCGGTTGACCGGACCAGTCATGCAGCTGCCAGGTTGCGCCATTCTCCGTGGCTGCCCAGAACCCTCGCTCGGCGACAACGAGGCCGAAGTTCGCATACGTCCCGGCATCGACGGGTGCGGCCCATGTCGCAGGGTCGTACACCATGACCTGCCCGAGGTAGGTCACCAACAGGTGGTCCTTGGTGCCGTACAAAACGGGAGTCGCACCAAACACATCGAGCAGCTTGGCTACAACCTTGGTGGTACTGGCTCCATTTCGACCGATGGTGGTTTCTTCCAGGTCACGATCGCGTCGGGTGATAAGTCGATAGGCAGCGGCGTCTGGGGCGGCGGACGTCGTGACAGCAGAAATGGTGGACGCGGGCGCTGTTACTACAACCGTTGACGGCGGAGCGGTGGAGGTTGTCGGAGCCTCGGCAATCAAGGTCGTCGTCGTCGTACCAGCCGCCGTACGACCGGTCGAAGATCGAACGGCAGCGACCACTCCCCCGACGACGACAACACCGGCAATGGCCACACCGATCCGGCGGCGTCGGTACATTCGATTTCGGGCGCGAGGCGCCAGGTCGGTCGGTGCGGCCGGTCCTGACTCGTTCATGCTCCATGATCCCTCACCGAGGGGTTGGAAATGGAGCATCTTCGGATCGGCCTCCGACAGGACGACCCGAAGATGGGACTAGGCTATGCGGGTAGCGAGGCTCCGGCGACCGGAACCGGGGATGAACAGGCCGCCTGATGCGGCGAGTCGTTTCAGGTAACCGGGATCGGTTTGCATCTTTGCGCTGGCGGCGTCGACGGCAGCCATGTCGGCGGCGGCTCCAATCCAGGTGGCCTGACCGAAGGTGCCGTAGGAGTCGAGGAGGAACATGCTGGGGTCGCCGGTCACCGAAGTGACATAGCTGGCCAGTTCAACGCTCCATGCAACCGCATCGGCACCCTTGTCGGCGGACATAGTCGCCGTGGTCAACACGGCAACCGAACCGACCGGCCGACCCCCTGGCGTTGGCGCACCATGGACGACCTCTCGCAGCGTGTCGACCATTGGACCGGTGACGAACGGGGCGCCTTTTTCGATGAGGGCGTAGTAGCCGTCATCCTCGGCAAGCCCGGCGAAGGCGGCCTGAAGGTCGGCGTGGGAATCTACGGGAACTGTCCAGACCACTGAGCCGACGGGCTGCCCGAAACTCACTGACCACAGCGCGAGTGGCCGCCCCGATTTCTTACAGACGTAGGCATTCATTTCGGCTGCCCATGCCATTGCTGCTCTCGGATGTCCTCCGAGTGTTGCCATACGACCGAAGAGAAGCACAAACCCTCCCAAACGTTGACGTACTCACGCTTCTTTGCGTGCCAATCGTGAGCATGCACGCGCCTATTGGGCATGTCAATCGACACTAAGCAACGAAAATCAGAATCGTGCCAGCTCGCGAGTACTTGCATCTTCAACTACACGCGATGGTGGACCGATACGGAGCACTCTCATACGTGCAGCGGAAGGTCGATCAGCACCTTGGTTTTTCGGCCGGCGAGCAGCGGCTCGAAGCCTTCGGTGAGCACCTGGGCGAGCGGCACGTGTTCCACCCATCCGTCGGTCGGATAGGCGCCGGCCGCCATGAGCCGCATTACCTCGTCGAAATCTGAGGGAACGAAGGCAACCGATCCGGTGATCGAAATCTCGGTGTGCTGCAAACACGTGTGCCGTGGTCTGCAGCGGGTACTTCGACGAGCCCGATCGGTCCGGCTCCCACGCCACTGCAAGGGTTGACGTTCGAGCCGGGCCCGATCGACCGCGTGGTAGCTGACAGCCATCGGCTCCACGAGGGCACCCTTTTTGCATCGTCAATGCATCTGGGAGTCGATGCACCATCGACGCCGGAATCGCCCTTTTCTGTGACAAACCGCCGCCCGCCGAAATCACCCCGTGAAACGTGATGATCTGGCACAGGTGGGTGGAGCCGGCCTGACACGGTGCGCATACGCCGCAGTGATAGTCGGGCTGCTAGTCGACGATCGTGGACGTCGTAGAGAACCGCAGCGATCATCAGCGCAGGTTAGCCAGTCGGATCGAGGCGCAGGCTTCGGCGCGTGCGCAGTGTCTCGGCCACCGACCACGCCTGGAAGGGACAGCCGGTCGCGTTGAACGGCGCATTGCCGTCGGCCGTCTCAGAGACCGAACCAATCCCCCAGATCGGAATGTGGTCCTCGAGGCCCTCCACCATGCCCGGCTTGTTGAGCCCCGCCACGCGCACTGCGTCCACATAGGGACCGATCAGCCAGGGCCACACGGTGCCCTGGTGATAGGCGCCGTCGCGTTCGGCCGACGTCCCACGATGCCTGCCACGGTAGGCCGGATCAGACGGCGCAAGCGACCTCAGTCCGATGGGCGTCACCAGCGGCTGCACGGCCTCAACCACCGCCCGCGCATTCGACCACGCCGGGAACGGCAGGCTGACCGCGAGCAGCTGATTGGGACGCAGCGAGCGGTCGTGTCCATCGGGCCCGTCCAGCACGTCGGTGAGGCCGCCGCCAATGGCGCCAAAGAGCGCGAACGATCGACGCGCCGTCATTTCCAATCGGATGTTGGGAACGGTCTTGCCGATGCGATGAGCGAGGTCACCGATGATGGCGAGCGCGCTGACCCACAGCGCGTTTACCTCTACCGGTTTTCCGGTGCGGGGCGTGACCGGTTGACCATCAATGCGGGCATCCATCCATGTGAGCGCGACGCCCGTTGCACCCTGGTGAACGAGGCCGTCGACGGGATCGACGCCGATGCCGAACGTGGTGCCGGCCACGTAGGAGTTGATGATGCGAGCGAGCACCGGAACTGCCGCTCGGACGAAGTCGAGATCGTTCGTGGCTTCCACATGACGATAGGCCGCCTGGAACAACCAGAGCGGTGCGTCGACCGAGTTGAACTCACGCTGACCGGTATCGGAGGTGTTCGGCAACAGACCGTTTTCAACCTCGCCCATGAGACGCAACAGCAGGGTGCGACCTTCCTCGATACGGCCCGTCTCCAGGAAGAGACCGGGATAAGAAATCAGCGAGTCGCGTGACCACTCGCCGAACCACGGATAGCCAGCCACGACGTGGGCGCCAGCGGTGATGTGTTGATCGGCTGAGAGCACGAGGCTGCGATCGAGATCGTCATAGCAGCGTGCCGATCTGGCCAGTTCGCGTGATCGACGTTGCGCGGCATGAATGATGTCGCACGCACCTGAAGGCAACGTGGTGAGGTCACCCGACCAGGCCTCAACCTCGGTTGCCTCGCCTGCGTTGAGTTCGATTACGAACTTGCCGGCCGACATGAGATCTTCTCGGCTGTTCAGGCCGCGGGCCGCTTCCTCCCGGTAGTGGATGTCGTAATACCACGCGCCGCCGGGCTGCCAGCCGGTGCCACGAATGCGGAAGGCGTCCTCGACGACAACTCCAGTGTCAGAGTGGGCCAGACGGAGGGTGTTACCGCCGGCGGTTCGTTCACCGTGCACGCTTCGCCAGGTGACAAGGGGTTCGAGTTCGAGCGTGATCGGACCATCGGCCTGCTCAAGCCGATAGTGCAGGCCGACCACGTTGGTTCCGTGCTGCATGGCGAGCTGCGCCGACAAGACCGCACCTCCCACCGCCCAGTACCAGCGCGGCAAACCGTCGACGACGTCGAAGCGGGTCATGCTGCGGTACCCGGGTGGCTCGAGGGCGCCGCTCTCCCACTCGTGCGTGCCAAGACGGTAACGGGTGTCACCGATAACGACGACAGGGTCGATACAGGCGAGGCCAAGCATCCGGTCGGCAGGTGGCTTCAGAGCCGTAACCAGCAGTCCGTGATAGCGACGGGTGCGCAGGCCGCCCACGGTGCCCATCGCGTAGCCGCCGAGCCCATCGGTCACCAACCACTCACGCTCGCTCGCAGCCTGCAGATTGCTGCAGATCTGGGGCCCGAAGCGGTACATCATCGCCGGCGTCGCCTGATGAGGTCGATAACCAGGCCGGTCCATCCGGTCTGATGGGATGCACCGAGCCCGGCCCCGGTGTCCCCATGAAAGTACTCGTGGAAGGGTATGTGATCACGCCATGCATCCCCGAAATCGAAACGGTCCTCGTTGCCGAAAACAGGGCGACGGCCATCGCCATCGCGGAGGAACAAACCAGTCAGTCGCTGCGACAGATCCTCGGCTGCAGCGTCCAGTGTGACGTGGTTGGCGAGCGAGAAATCGTCACCCAAGCCGATGGCGAACTGGTGAAGGGCTTGCACGATCAGCACGTTGACCGGCATCCACACCGGCCCGCGCCAGTTGGAGTTTCCACCGAACAGACCGTTGGCCGACTCGCCCGGTTCGTAGTCGACAACCGACGACCGATCACCCGCTTCGAATCGAAAGGGATGCTCGGCGTGATAGCGCGACAGACCGCGCACGCCGTGGGGCGAAAGAAACTCGGCGGGGTCGAGCATACGGTCGAGAATGCGCCGCAACTTGTCGGTAGATACCAGTGACAACATCAGCGGATCACCAGGCGTCATGACCATGCCCTTCAGGTGAGCGACAGCCCGGCAGTACTCGGGGCGATTGCTGATGAACCATTCGGCGCGACGACGGAATTCAGGAAGATCGTTGAGCACGGAACTATCGATGACCATCACCGCGTAGAGCGGAATGAGCCCGACGATCGATCGCACGGGCAAAGGCTGCACCAGGCCGTCGGGCAACTTGAGGGCGTCGTAGTAGAAGCCGTCGGTGTCGTCCCACATTCCTGAGTTGTTCATGGCGGTGGAGATATAGGCGAAGTGCTCGAAGAACTTGGTGGCCACGTCTTCGTACGCCCGATCATGCTGGGCGAGCGTGAGCGCGATCTGCAGCAGATTGAGGCAGTACATCGCCATCCACGCCGTGCCGTCGCTCTGTTCAAGATGACCCGGTACGGGAAGGGGTTGCGAGCGGTCGAACGGGCCGATGTTGTCGAGGCCCAGGAAGCCACCCTCGAACACGTTGTTGCCGTCGCGGTCGGTGCGGTTCACCCACCACGTGAAGTTGATCGTGAGCTTGTGGAAGATGCGGGCGAGAAACTCAAAGTCGGTGCCACCGTCGATGGTGAACACCTGCAGCGCGGCCCATGCATGCACCGGCGGATTGACATCGCCGTAGGCCCACTCGTAGGCGGGTAGCTGGCCGTTCGGATGCATAAACCACTCGCGGCACAGCAGGATCAACTGATGCTTGGCGAAGGCTGGGTCAAGGTGGGCGAGTGCAACGGTGTGAAAGGCAAGGTCCCAGGCGGCGAACCACGGGTACTCCCAAGGGTCTGGCATCGACATGACATCGGCCGAGTTGAGGTGACGCCAGCCGCTGTTGCGACCGTTGCGGTGACCATCGGGCGGCCGTGGTTGACCGGAATCGCCATCCAGCCAGCGGGCCACATCGATGTGGAAGTACTGCTGCCCCCAGATCATTCCCGCCGACGCCTGACGCATGACCAGCGCCTCATCAGGCGTTGCGGTCGATGGCGTGAGATCTGCGTAGAACTGGTCGGCCTCGGCTTCGCGAGCGGTCATGGTGGTGGTGAAGTCATCACCGAGATCACCGTTGCCATCGACTGGTTGGAGACGGAGACGGAACTCGGTTTCGCCGCCCGCAGGAACGGTCACCTGATAGTGGATAGCGGCCTTCGTACCGGTGCCGTCCGGATTCGTCGTGTCCTTGCCGTGGACGACAGCGTCGTTGATGGCGTCCTTCGGGAACTGAGGTGACGGGGCATCATCACCAAACAACCGACGGGCATTCGTCTCGTTGTCACAGACCAACCACTCGCCACCTGGTTGCACATGCAAGGACATTTTTAGCCGGCCGCGTTCGGCCGTTGCTTCGTTCTGATCGGTCGTGATCTTGGGTTTCGTAGAGTTAGCTCCCCACGACCACGTGTTGCGAAACCACAGTGTTGGCAGCACGTGCAGGGTGGCCTCGTCTGGCCCCATATTGCGTACGTGCACCCGCATGCAGATGTCATCGGGGGCAGCCTTGGCGTAGTCGACGGTGACCTGCCAGAACCGATCTTCGTGGAAGACGCCGGTGTCGATCAGTTCGTATTCAGGCTCGGTTCTGAGCCGTGACCCATTGGTGTTGACCAGATCGGCGTAGGGGAACTCGGCGTGCGGATAGTGATACCGCCAACGGAGCCACGAGTGCGTCGGTGTGGCGTCGAGGTACCACCAGTACTCCTTCGCGTCCTCACCGTGGTTGCCCTCTTGGCCGGTGAGCCCGAAGATGCGTTCCTTCAGTATCGGGTCCTTGCCATTCCAGAGCGACAGGCCCAGGCACAGACGCTGGCCGATGTCGCACATGCCAGCAAGGCCGTCTTCGCTCCAGCGATACGCCCGGCTGCGGGCGTCGTCGTGCGGCAGGTACTCCCATGCTTCGCCCGATTCGCTGTAGTCCTCCCGAACCGTGCCCCAGGCGCGCTCGCTCATGTACGCGCCCCAGCGTTTCCACGGCCCGGCATCCGCCTCCGTCGAGGTCGCCAGACGGAGCTGCTCCGGGTTGGACATCACGCCGCGACCTTAGGTCTATCTCTGTCAGACTGCCGCTATGCGAGCCCTTACCGTTTTGCCCGGACACGCCGATTCGGCTCAGCTCACTGACATGCCCGAGCCGCCCGAGGCCGACGGGCCCATTCTCGTCCAGACGCTTGGCGTTGGGGTGTGCGGTACCGACATCGAGATTTGCCACGGTGACTACGGGACCGCGCCAGCCGGGTCCGAGCGACTGGTCATCGGCCATGAGTCCCTTGGCCGTGTGATGTCCGCTCCTGCGGGCAGCGGATTCGCCGAGGGCGATCTTGTGGTCGGCATCGTGCGTCGCCCCGACGAGGAGCCCTGCGCGAACTGCGCGGTTGGCGAGTGGGACATGTGCCGGAACGGGCAGTACACGGAGCGGGGCATCAAGGGTCGTCATGGCTATGCCAGCGAGCGCTATCGCATCCGCCCCGAGTTCGCGGTGAAGATCGACCCCAAGCTCGGATCGGTGGGCATGCTGCTGGAGCCGACCAGTGTGGTGGCGAAGGCGTGGGAACACGTGGAGCGCATTGGCCAGCGCGCGATCTGGAAGCCTTCGGTCGTTGTCGTAACCGGCGCCGGTCCGATCGGGTTGTTGGCGGCGCTGCTCGGGCGCCAGCGAGGGCACGATGTGCATGTCTTTGACCGCGTGACCGACGGACCCAAGCCGCAACTCGTCGCCGATCTGGGTGCGACCTATCACACCGACGACATCGCAACCGTTGTCGGTCGCGCCGACGTCGTCATCGAATGCACCGGCGCCTCTGCGCTGATCGCCGGGCTGCTCGGCACGACGCCTGCCGATGGCATCGTATGCCTCACGGGCGTGTCATCGGGTGGCCACAACATCTCGATCGATGCCGGTTGGGTCAACCGCGAGTTGGTGCTCGACAACGGCGTCATCTTCGGTTCGGTCAACGCCAATCGCAGGCACTACGAAGCCGCCGCCGCAGCGATAGCGGCCGCTGACCACTCCTGGCTGGAACGCCTCATCACGCGCCGCGTGCCGATCGCGTCGTGGGCTGACGCGCTTGTTCGCCAGCCGAATGACGTCAAGACCATCCTCGAATTCACCAAGGCCTGATTCTCAAGATTCGTCGCCGACCTTGCGGTCGCGAGTGCAGGTCGGTAAGTTCGGGGACCTTCCCCTTGTAGCTGGCTGCACTGCACCCTCGGGGGTTTCTCATGATCATCACGTGCTGGTCCGTCAAGGGCGGCAGCGGTACCACCGTCGTTGCTGCCTCGCTTGCGCTTTTACTGGGTAAACGGACAGAACAGGGAGCCCTGCTGGTCGACCTCGCTGGCGACACACCTGCAGTGTTGGGCATGGCCGAGCCGACTGGCGCCGGCGTGGGCGACTGGTTGGACGGTCCGTCAAGGGACGCGACCTCACTGTTGCAGCACGAGGTTGAGGTGGCCCCCTTTGTACGGCTGCTACCCATGGGCGCGCGCTCGCTGTCCCCCGGAAGCCCGCTCATAGAGGCCCTCGCCCAAGACGAACGCACCATCATCATCGACGCCGGCGTGTTGGCGCCCGGACCTTCGCTTGATGTGATTGCAAACGCAACGACATCGCTCCTTGTACTGCGCCCCTGCTACCTCGCACTACGTCGAGCCTCGCTCGCTCCGGTTCGACCCTCGGGCGTGGTGTTGATCAACGAGCCAGGCCGTGCGCTGGGGCGCAAGGACATCGAGTCGGTCCTCGGCGTACCCGTCGTCGCCGATGTACTCATCGATCCCAACGTGGCGCGCGCCGTGGATGCCGGGCTGCTGGCAGGGCGACTGCCACGCACGCTCGCCCGTTCGCTACGCAGCGCGGCGTGAGCGCCCACCTTCTCGGTCCTCTCGCTCCGTGTTTCAACGACCCTGCCATCACAGACGTGATGGTCAACGCCGGACGGGAGGTGTGGGTGGAACGACACGGGCAGATGGAACGAATGGCACTTACCCTCGCACCCGGTCAGATTGAACACGTGGTGGAACGGATCCTGGCGCCACTCGGCATCCGGATCGATCTCGTCAGCCCTATCGCCGATGCACGACTGCCGGACGGCTCCCGCCTGCACGTAGTCGTGCCGCCGGTCTCCCCCGACGGCATGTGCGTTTCGATTCGGCGCTTCCGAGCGACGCCGTTGAATCTCGACGCGTTCGCTCCGCCCGATGTGGTGCGTCTGCTCGATGACGCGGTTCGCAAGCGGGCCAACATCGTGGTCAGCGGAGCAACATCGGCGGGCAAAACCACACTGTTGAACGCGCTCGCTGGGCACTGCGGGCGCACGGAACGGATCGTCACCATCGAAGACGCGGCCGAGCTACGTCTGCCCGGGGACCACATCGTCCGACTTGAAGCCCGACGCGCCTCCGCCGACGGATTGGGAGCCATCAGCACGCGTGACCTTGTGCGAGCCGCGCTGCGCATGCGACCAGACCGACTGGTGATTGGTGAAGTGCGAGGCTCCGAGGCGCTGGACATGTTGCAGGCGTTGAATACAGGTCATGATGGGTCGTTGACGACCTGTCATGCGAACAGCGCGCTTGATGCGCTGCGTCGGATCGACACGATGGCGTTGCTGGCAGCGAGCGGGCTTCCGCTGGAAGCGGTGCAGTATCAGGTGCAGCGTTCGATTGATCTTGTCGTGCACGTGACCCGGGGCAACCACGGCCATCGGCAGATCACCGAGGTCGCGTCGAGCGCGCTCGGACCGCAACGACTGCGACTACTGGCCGACGCGAACGGCGTCAGGCCAGGGGTGAAAGCCATGTGGGAGGGCCGGGCGGTATGACCGGCAGTGTCGTAGCGGTGGTCGTGATCGCGAGCGGTTGGTTGTGGCGTCGGGTGCGGCATCACGCCGGTCGCACCGCCGAGGGGGACGGATTCACGCCCGAGGTGATCGCCGCTGCGCTGGAAGCGTGCAGTCGCAGCCTGCGGACGGGTTCGTCACTGCGCGGCGCCGTTCGAGCCACCGACCTGCCGATCAGTACGGCGTTGAGCGACGGACACCCACTCTCGTTCGTACTCGATGCGTGGGCGAGGCAAGCACGGGATCCGGCCGAGCGAATGGCGGCCACCGCGCTGGCGCTGGCTGCCGCAACCGGCGGCCCCCAAGCCCAAGCAGTTGATGCCGCTGCACGGGCGGTGCGGGATCGCATCAGCGCCACCGCCGAAGTGGCTGCGCATTCCGCGCAGGCCAGACTCTCAGCGAGCATTATCGCCACCCTCCCCGTGGTGTTCGTCGCCTGGACGCTCCTAGCCGATCACCGAACCGCCGCCACGCTGCTCAGCACGCCCGTTGGCTGGCTCTGCCTCACCGTCGGTCTCGGTCTCGACGCCGTCGGTCTCGTGTGGGTACGAGCGCTGGTTCGGGGAGCATCATGACGACTCTGACCTGTGCATGGATCCTGGTTGTTGCTCTTGGCGGGTTCGTTTATCAACGGCGCGGCGAGCCGCGCACGTTTGGCATCGCGGTTCTGCTCGGTCTGCTCTGGCCACCCCTTGCACTCATGCCGATCGCAATGGCTGCGCTGCTGAAAAGGTGGCGACCACTCGCCCAAGCCCGACGCGATAGAGCGGCGGTAACCGCGTCACTGCCCGACGCGACCGATCTCCTTCTCGTCGCCATTCATGCCGGGCTCACACCCGAACTCGCATTGCAGCGACTCCTCACCTACCTCGACGGTCCACTACGAGAAGCCGTCGAACAGGTCTTCGCACGACTCGAGAACGGTGAACGGTTTGGCGACGCCCTCGACGCGTTGATTGACACGCTCGGCGAGCCGGCCCGCCCACTCGTCGCAGCGTTGACCGGAAGCGAACGCTACGGGCTACCCCTCGGACCAGCCCTTGATGTCGTAGCCACCATCAGCCGAGATCAACGACGACGCGCCGCCGAGACCGTCGCACGAAAGCTGCCGGTGCGGCTCAGCTTTCCGTTGGTCCTGTGCATTCTGCCCGCCTTCATCGTGCTCACCGTCGTACCAGCCATCTTCGGCGCGCTCCGCGCCCTCCCGTAAGACAACCAAAGGACAAGCCACCATGATGACCACACCCGAAGTTGAAGACGCCGTCGACCTGCACGACGACGCCGGCCAGGCCACCGTCGAGTACGCCCTCGTGCTCCTCGGCGCCGCACTCATCGCCCTGCTCCTCATTGGCTGGGCGACCGTCGGTGGCGGTGCTGCACGCATCGGCCAATTCCTCGGCCACGTCTTCGACGTCATCGAGAAGAAGGTCGTGTGAAACGCAGCAACAATGATGCCGGCCAGGCCACCGTAGAGGTGGCCCTGGCCGTGCCCCTCCTCGTCATCGTGATGCTGTTCGGTGTACAAATCGCCCTCGTCATACGCGACCAGATCGCCACCATCGCTGCGGCCAGAGAGGCAGCGAGAGCCGTCGTCGTCGCCGACGGCAAAACCGGTGTCGCCGACGCCGCCGTGGCACGAACCGCCGCACTCAACCAATCCCGCCGCTCCGTCAAGGTCTCGATAAACGGCGGCCTCGTCACCGCCACCGTCACCTACCGCTCACCCACCGACCTCCCACTCGTCGGCATTTTCATCCCCGACATCACCGTCCACAGCAACGCAACGATGGCTCTCGAAACGTGACCCCACTAGATTTCGTCGGAAAGAAACAAACCGGGGGATTCCATGGGCATTCTTGATCGATTCCGTTTGGATGGCCGGGTGGCCATCGTGACTGGCGCTTCGTCAGGGCTGGGTGTCGCTTTCGCCCAGGCCCTGGCCGAAGCCGGAGCCCATGTGGTACTCGGCGCCCGTCGGCTCGAGAAACTCAACGACACTGCAGCGCTCGTGGAAGCACTCGGCCGCAGGGCTCTGGTGGTCGCCACCGATGTAGCCAAGCCGGAAGACTGCGATCGTCTCGTGGCACAGGCCATGGAGACCTTTGGCCGGGTCGACATTCTCGTCAACAACGCTGGAATCGGCACGGCCGTCCCCGCCACCAGAGAGACGCCCGACCAGTTTCGAGCCGTGATCGACATCAACCTGAACGGCTCCTACTGGATGGCCCAGGCCTGCGGTCGCGTGATGCAACCGGGCAGCAGCATTGTCAACATAAGCAGCGTGCTCGGCATCACGACCGCTGGCCTGCCTCAAGCGGCCTACGCGTCGAGCAAGGCCGGCCTTATCGGCCTGACCCGAGACCTGGCCCAGCAGTGGACCGGTCGCAAAGGCATCAGGGTCAACGCCCTTGCGCCCGGCTTTTTCGCCTCCGAGATGACCGACCAGTATCCGCCGGAGTACATCGAGAGTCAGATCCACCGGGTCCCCTCGAGGCGCGTCGGCGTAGCCGAGGAGCTGTGCGCGGCGCTGATCTTCCTGGCCAGTGATGCAGGGTCCTACGTTACCGGCGTCACCATCCCTGTCGACGGCGGCCTCACGACCGGCTAGCCGAACGGGTGCAGCGCCAACGAAGAGGTGGTTTGCGCCGAAGTCGTATAGGTTCGCTCGGCAATGGACCTGCACCTGGCCCACACGACCGTCAAACGCGTGGGCTTGCTCACCGCGACGGGCGAGATTGATGTGGGGACATTGATGCTTTTGCAACCAGCACTCTGGAAACTCATCGATGACCACGCGGGTCACACCGTACTGTTCGACGTGCGCGGCGTAACCAGCATCGACCACCTCGGTATCGGGGTGATTGTGGGCGCGCTCGCCCGCGCTACTCGGCACGGCGGCGACTTGGCACTCGTCTGCCAGCCCTCTCACCTCCTCGACATGCTCGAGCAAAGCCGCCTCGACCGGGCCTTCCAGATCTACCCGACTGTTCTCGACGCTGCGGAGGCGATCTCATGACCATGAACCACGACACCTTGCCGCCCCTCCCAAAACCGGACGAACTCCTTGCGGCTCACGGGATCGCCATTGAGCTGTTCGCCACCATGAAGCGCTGGTTTGATGTACCCGATCGGGTATCGCTCGACCTGTCCTCCATCGATGCCGCAACGCGGGAGATGGCCGACCCGATCATGATCGCCGCGCTGGCACTACGGAAGCTGCAGGCCCTCTCGGTCATCGCAACACCGGGAGTGCAGACCACGACCGACATCGTCATCAACCTCATTCAGGATCTCGATCGGGCGCTCATCCAGGCTCCATCCACCCGACTCCGACTCGACGCCGAAACGGCCGATTGGGACGCCGAGCTGGAGGCCATGAGCGAGCATCCGTCGCGTCGAGTCCCGTCATCGCCGCTGCAGGATGACCCCGAGCGGGATCGGTTCAACGAGCTGCACGTTGCGCTACACGATGCACTTCGAGCCGTCTATGACGCATCGGCCGGCGAGATCCGAGTCTTTGTTTGACGCTGCCGTGACCGATCCTCACCAAGCTGGTACCGCTCCGGACGTTTCGTACCTCGAACTGTCGTGCAACCGGTGTTGCGTTTTATCCAACTCGGAACGCAGCACGTCGTGACGCGGCCCATCGAGTGCTCCGACCAACACGGCATCGGCGTTTGCTGAAACAATCGGCGGATGTCGAACACCCATCGCGGCGGGCGCCTCCTGATCGCTTTTGCTTCCGTTTCACTCCTGGCGGCCTCATGCGCATCAACTGCGGTCAGCGGTTCCCCCGTGGTAAAGCCACTCGGTACAACGGCCGAGGACACCAGCACCACCAGCGACGCGGTGCTCCCGCTGCCATCCACGACCACCCCTCGATCGTCCACGTCCAAGGTTCCCAGTGGGTCGAACAGCACCTTGACCTGGAAGGCGTGTGGCGCTGATGTGGTCGGCGACATCCGCGACAATCCCAACGGAGGAATCCAAGGGACCGACCTTGATTGCGCCACCGTCTCGGTGCCGCTCGACTACAGCCAGCCAACCGGACGCAAGATCGACATCGCCATGACACGTTGGCCGGCCGCCGACGGCGGCACGCGCATCGGGTCGCTGCTGTTGAATCCCGGTGGTCCCGGGGGGTCGGGCCAGGATCTGCTCGTCGGCGTCGTCAGGCAGAATGAGGCCAAGCTCGTTGATCTGCACGATGCCTTCGATCTGATTGGCTTTGACCCTCGCGGCGTGAACGGATCCGAAGGACTGAATTGCGTCGACGGCCCAACGCTGGACAAGCAGTTCAACATCGATCAGTCACCTGATACTCCGGAAGAAGTACAAGCCAAGAAGGACTACGACGATCTGATCAACAACGCGTGTAAGGCCAAGTACAGCGAAGACTTTCTGAAGCAGATCAACACCGAAAACACGGCGCGCGACATGGACCAGATCCGCATCGCTGTGGGCGATGAGAAGCTCACCTACCTGGGTATCTCGTACGGCACCTATCTCGGCTCGGTGTACGCCACGCTATTCCCCGACAAGGTACGCGCCATGGTGCTCGACGGCGCGTTCGATCCGGCCGGTGAAGACGAAGTGGCCAGCAATGTCATTCAGCTCAAAGGTTTCGAGGGCGCATTCCAGAACTGGGCCGCGTGGTGTGAAACGAGTGCCGTGTGCGCATTCGGGCCGGGCGATATCGACAAGCGATGGTTTCAACTGCGACAACAGCTCGACGACAAGCCGATCAAGGGTGACGACACACGCACCGTGAATCAGAGCACGTTCGTGGACGGGACCATTGCATCGCTCTACCAAAAAGCGCAGGGCTGGCCTGCCCTTGGCGCAGCGTTGAAAGCGGCCGAAGACGGCGACGGATCGCTGCTGCTTCGACTCGCCGACTCACAGGGCGGACGCAACGACGACGGTACCTACGACAGTATCGGCACGGCATTCGGGGTGATCTCCTGCACCTCAGGCCTCAACGGTGCTCCACCCACCGACAAGGAAGCGGCGGCCGCCCAGTTGCGAGCCGCCAGCCCACACTTCTCCGCGACGGCCACGGCCGAGGACTTCGGTAAATCGTGCGACGGCATTCCAACGTCCGCTGGTCCCACGCCGTTCGTCTATCCGGGAATGGGTCCGATACTCGTCATCGGCGGGAAAAACGATCCGGCCACCCCGTTCGTGTGGGCCGAAAAGATGGCCAAGGCGCTCGGACCGAAGGCATCACTGCTGTCCTACGCAGGAGAGGGTCACTCCACCTGGCTCGAATCCGATTGCACCGACGATTTCATCAACAGCACCCTCATCGATCTCAAGGCCGCTCCCCCGACCGAGTGCGCCGCTCAGGGAAAGAGCGACGCAACCCTTCCACCGTGGTTTAAGGATCTACCGGCAATTCCGGGCGCCGCTCCTTCGGACATCTCCGATCTCCTCCCGCTACTCGGTCTGGATGCCGAAGGCCTGCAGGGCCGCGTGGTGCTGTCCTCGCAGTCGAAGACGGACGCAGCCAAGTCAGCGCAGACCGCGCTTACTGCGGCCGGCTGGAAATCTGAGGGCGGCCAGAACGGGGTCCGCAACTACTCGCGCTCGGTTGGCGGTCAGAACGTGCAGGTGACTGTTTTGCCGCTTGGCACGAAGGAACTGGCCGACTCACCGTTTACCAAGGTCATCAGCGAGCAAATGCTGGCGGGCGGGAAGTGCGTGCTGCTGTTTTTTACCGAGGCGTAACCGAACTACTGGGCCCGAAAGTCCGCGTCCCAGCGGCGAAGCTCGCGACGGGCGATGGTCATCTTGTGTACTTCGTCGGGGCCATCGGCGAAGCGCAGCGCCCGCTGCCACGCGTACATGCGAGCCAGAGGAAAGTCGTCGGACATGCCGCCGGCGCCGTGCACCTGCATGGCCCGGTCAACAATCTTGCCGGCCACGTTCGGTCCGGCAACCTTGATGGCCGAGATCTCGACGTTGGCTGATTTGTTGCCAACGGTGTCCATGAGCCACGCCGTCTTGAACGTGAGCAAGCGGATCATCTCAAGGTCGATGCGGCTCTCTGCAATCCAGTCCTGAATGTTGGAGCGATCGGCAATGCGCTTGCCGAACGTGGTGCGGGTGAGCGCCCGCTTGCACATCAGTTCGAGCGCCCGTTCACCCACGCCGATCGAGCGCATGCAGTGATGGATGCGGCCCGGCCCGAGGCGAGCCTGGCCGATGGCGAAGCCATCACCTTCGTCCGCGATGATGTTGCTGGCTGGCACCCGAACGCTGTGGAACTCCAGCTCGCAGTGACCTTCCTGGTCCTGATAGCCGAACACCGGAAGCGCTCGCGTGATGGTGAGGCCGGGCGTGCCCATCGGCACCAGAATCTGGCTCTGACGACGATGCGGCGCGGCGTTCGGGTCGGTCTGGCCCATCACGATGAACACTTTGCAGTTCGGGTGCATGGCGCCCGAAATCCACCACTTACGTCCGTTCAATACGTAGCTGTCACCGTCACGTTGAATGGACATGCGGATGTTCGTGGCGTCGGATGATGCGACGTCGGGCTCAGTCATAGCGAAGGCCGAACGAATCTCCCCTTCGAGCAACGGACGAAGCCACATGTCTTTTTGCTCGGCGGTACCGAACTTGGTGAGCACTTCCATGTTGCCGGTGTCAGGTGCCGAGCAGTTCATGGTTTCGGCGGCAATGGCGCTACGGCCCATAATTTCGCAGAGCGGCGCATACTCGAGGTTGGTCAACCCCGGACCCCATTCTTTGTGCGGTTGAAACAGGTTCCAAAGCCCGCGTTTGCGGGCCTCGATCTTGAGTTCCTCCATGATGGCTGGCTGATGATGTTCGTCGCCCGACGCGTGGATCTGGGCCTCGTAGACGGCCTCGTTCGGGTAGATGCAGTCGTCCATGAAGGCGAGCAGCTTTTCGCGGTAGTCGACGCAACGATCAGAGAAGGCGAATTCCATGGATGCACCCTAGGCGTTTCCAACGGGCACCGAATTGACAGGAAGTTCTCAGAATTATCCCAGCCGCAGCTTGCACGGCTCGCACAGACTGACGAAATGAATATCGTCGAGACACTCGACCTCGAACTGGTTCTCGTGGCCTGCAACCAGGCAGCCGATCTGGAGCAGATCGCCCAACGCGTGCACCAGTACATCACCTACGCCTACACCGGCACCTGGCACATGACCATCGTGGACCATGCCTCAAGCGACGCCACATTGGCCGAAGCCGAACGGGTGGCGGGCGGGCTGCGCGCTACGACGGCTCGTCATCTGCCGGAGCATCTGAGCCGAAAGGCCCTTCACAACGAGTTCGCGTCCAGCAAGGCGTTGACCGCTGCGTTCCTCGTTGCCACACGCCACATGGACCTCGACGACATGCTGGCACCACTGCTGCGTACTCCTTCCGTCGTACCCCGCACCGGCTTCTCGCGCCGCCAACTGCTGAGCGGCGCCGGTGGTGTCGGCGCCATGGCGTTCCTGGCAGCGTGCGGTTCCAAAGCGACCACTGCGGCAACGACAACTGCCTCACCGGCTTCGACAGTCACGGCCAAGGCGCCGACGTCGGCTGCGGCATCATCAGGCGCGACCACTTTGGGCTCGACCGCCGGCACTACCGCAGCCGCTGCTCCTACGACGGCGGCGGCGACCGCAACACCGGGCACTGTTGTGCTGGCGGCCGAGATGACCGAGGGTCCGTACTGGCTCGACCTCAACCTCATGCGAAGCGACATTCGTGAAGATCAGCAGGGTGCGCCGCTCACCATGAAACTGGCCGTGGTCGACGTTGCGACTGGCAAGCCCATCGAGGGCGCCAACGTTGACATCTGGCATTGCAGCGCTGAGGGCATCTACTCGGGCTTCACGGGTGCCAGTGCCGCTGCAAATCCGGGCGGCGGCCAGGCAGGTGCGCAGCCGAGCGGCGGTGGCAATCCACCTCCGGGCGCGCCAGCAGGCGGCCAGGCGGGCGGCCCGCCCCCCGCAGGCCCACGTGGCCCGGGTGGCGGCGCACAGAAAGCGGACGACAAGACGTTTCTCCGCGGTATCCAGCCAACCGACAAAACGGGCGTGGCCACGTTCACCACCGTGTACCCCGGCTGGTACAACGGCCGAACCGTGCACATCCATGTCAAGGTCAATGTGGCCGGCAAAACGATCCACACGGGCCAGCTTTTCTTTGACGACACCTTCACCGACACCGTCTACAAGGACAACGCTCCCTACAACGCTCGTTCGGCTCGTCAGATGCGCAACGCCAACGACGTCATCTTTAACGGCGGCGGCGCCGGATCGATCTTTGCCATCACCAAAGACGACAAGGGGTACACGGGATCGATGACGATGGGCGTGCAGACCTCGTAGCCTCGGGCGATGCGCCTCTGGCCGAAACACTGGCACCCCGAAACCTGGATCTGCTCTATGCAGGGTCATGCGGCACCAGCGGCGTACGCCGCGTTCGTCGGCGCTGATGACGCCCCGCTCGGAGCCGAACTCGCCGACGGACGTCGGCTGGCGCGATGCCTTCGATGCGATAGCTGGATTGAACACGTTGCGCCGTCCGGCAAGGACATCAAGTACCAGAACATCCCACCGCTCGATCAACTGAAGAAACCTCGTCGGGGCAAGCCGCTACACGAGGCCATCGGCATGCGCCTCATCGCCATTAACAAGGGCACGCACGCGTTCGGCTTCACGCTGGTCGCGATAGGTCTCACCCTCACCCGTACCAACCTCTTCCAACTGAAGAATTTGGCCCATCGGTTACTGGACTTCGTGCAGGCACCCCTGAACGACGCCGGTCAACAGCACGGCCAGACCTGGCTAGGCCGCCAACTCGAACACATCCTCGACCTCAAGTCCGGCACTATCACCGTCTTGCTGTCGCTCGCTGTGCTGTACGCCGCGGTGGAGTGGACTGAAGCCATCGGGCTCTGGAAGGAGAAACGGTGGGCCGAGTATCTCACTGTCATTGCGACAGCCGGATTCATCCCGCTTGAAGTAAAGGAACTGCTCCACAAGGTCACGTTCTTTCGCGTATTCGCCCTTATCACGAATCTTGCTTTGCTGGTCTGGCTGATCTACAACAAACGACTGTTCGGAGTGCGCGGTGGACACGCCGCCATGCTGGCGCACGACGATGTCGATTGGGACACGGTGCTCCACACACCAACTCCGGCGAAGGGCAAACTCATCAGAGACGAGATCGAGGAAGTGGTTGTGTCTGCAACTACTTCAGCGTAGGTTTCGGCTTCCGTCGGCCACGCTTGTCGCCGGCTTTGGTCTGGGCCTTTACTTCGTCCTCAAAGCGTTCCAGTTCGTCGATGAGGTGAAGCAGGTGACGCAATCGATCCGGGTCTAGCTCGTTGTTGGTGATCGCCTCCTGCAGCGCGCAGCCAGGTTCTGCGTTGTGCTTGCAGTCGCGGAACCGACAGTTATCCATCAGATCGAAGATGTCCGAGAACGCTCGCTCGATGCCGTTTCCTTCGCCCCACAAGGCAACAGCCCGAAGGCCGGGCGTGTCGATGAGGAAGCCACCCTTCGGGAGGTCGATCAACTGTGCCGCAACTGTGGTGTGTCTACCGCGTTGATCGCCCTCACGAATCTCTCCGGTGTCCTGCACGTTGTGGCCGACGAGCGCATTCACCAGCGTTGACTTGCCGACACCCGATGCGCCGAGCAGGGCCACGGTCTTGCCGCCTGCGGTGTATTCCAACAGCGCATCCATGCCGGTATTCAGCACCGAGCTAACCGAGTGCACGGGAGCACCGAGCGCCGTGGCCGCAACTTCCATAACGTCGGACTCGACGTTGTCGGCAATGTCAGCCTTGGTCAGCACCACAACGGGCTGCGCCCCGGAGTCGTAGGCCAACACGAGTTCACGCTCGAGCCGTCGCTGCTTGGGCGGGGACGATAACGCGTGCACGAGAAACACAACATCGACGTTGGCGGCGAGCGTGTCGGTCTGGCCGCGGGAACCTTCGAATGAGGCGCGCCGGATGAACGCTGAAATGCGCGGCAGCACCTCGGCGACGCGCTCGCCGTCGGGCGAAATTACCACCCAATCACCCACAGCCACCGCGGCCCCGATGTTGCGCACACGTAGCATTTCACCATCGCCCGTATCGATAGTGGACCAGCCACGATCGAGCCGGCGGACGCGACCGACCGGCTCGGGGCAACCGAGCTTTTTCCATGCGTCGTCGTAGGTGTCATTCCATCCCAAACGGGATCGACCGGTGGTCACATCACGCAACATACAGCGGTTTTTCTTACACGCTCCAAGAGGTTGTTTTGCCGAGCGCCTTGACAAAGCCCCTCTCTTGCCGATTGCCTACAGCAGTAATGGCCCGCGCACTCGTCATCGTCGAATCACCAGCCAAGGCCAAGAAGGTCGCCGAGTTCCTTGGCGCTGGCTACGACGTACGCGCCTCAATCGGACATGTTGCCGACCTTCCCTCCAAGGGTTTGGCGGTCGACGTCAACGACAATTTCAAGCCGACCTACGAGCTGACGTTGCGCGGCAAGGACGTGATCAAGGAGTTGAAGGCCCTGTTGAAGGATGCCTCAGAGCTCTATCTGGCTACCGACGAGGATCGCGAAGGCGAATCGATTAGCTGGCACCTTCTGGAACAGCTGAAACCCAAGGTTCCGGTCAAGCGCATGGTGTTCCACGAGATCACCAAGACGGCTATCGCTCACGCCGTCGCCAACCCTCGCTCGCTCGACTACGGCCTGGTCGACGCCGCCGAAACCCGTCGCATTCTGGATCGCCTGTATGGCTATGAGGTGTCGCCGGTGCTGTGGCGTCGCGTCAACCGTGGCCTGTCGGCCGGACGGGTCCAGTCCCCCACTATTCGCTTGGTCGTCGAGCGTGAGCGTGAGCGCATTGCGTTCGTCGCGGCGGGCTACTGGGACATCGAAGCAGCGATCGCGACCGCTCCGGCGTTCAACGCAACCTTGGTTGCGCTCGACGGTGTGAAGGTGGCGACGGGCAAAGAGTTCGACAGTCACGGCAAGCCCAAGCCGAACGTGACCGTGCTGAACGAAAAACGGGCTCGCTCGTTGGCCGACGGCCTCGACGGCAAGCCGTTCGACGTGCGATCGGTGGAAGAAAAGCCGTACCGCTCGTCACCCAAGGCACCGTTCATGACCTCGACCCTGCAGCAGGAGGGTGGCCGCAAACTGCGCCTGTCGGCCAGCCAGGTGATGCGCGTCGCGCAGGGATTGTACGAGCGCGGCTACATCACCTACATGCGAACCGACAACGTGGTCCTGTCGGAAGAAGCACTGGGCGAAGCGCGCGGCGCGGTCACCAAGGCGTACGGCGAGAAGTTCCTCGCGCCCGGCATTCGCACCTATGCCACCAAGATCAAGAATGCGCAGGAGGCTCACGAAGCCATCCGTCCGACCACGCCTTTCCGTGCACCGGAAGTGGTCGCTGGCGAGTTGAACGGTCAAGAGCTGTCGCTCTATCGCCTGGTGTGGCAACGCACGCTTGCCAGCCAAATGGCCGACGCTGTCGGTACCACTGTGTCGGTCCGTCTAGGTGCTGTTGCCACCGATTCGACCGACTGCGAATTCGCCGCCTCGGGCACCACCATCACTTTCCCCGGCTATCGCCAGGTGTACGTCGAATCCTCCGATGATGACGCAGCCGAAGAGAAAGAAGCGTTGCTGCCCGTTCTGACCAAGGGTCAGACGGTGCCGGTCAGGTCTTTGACCCCGAACGGACACGTCACCTCTCCGCCAGCTCGCTTCACCGAAGCGTCGATCATCAAGCGGCTAGAAGAACTGGGCATCGGTCGCCCGTCTACATATGCATCCATCATCACCACGGTGCTCGACCGCGGCTATGTGTGGAAGAAGGGCCAAGCACTTGTTCCCACGTGGACGGCCTTTGCGGTTGTCGGCCTGATGGAGAAGCACTTCGACAACCTGGTCGATTACGAGTTCACCGCTCGCATGGAAGAAGATCTCGACTCCATCGCTCGTAACGAGACGGCCAAGGGTGCGTGGCTGAAGCAGTTCTATTTCGGCAACGACGCCGACCTGCATGGTCTGAAACGTCTGGTGGAGGAGAACCTCGACGAGATCGACGCGGCCGAGATCAATACCTTCCCTATCGGCCATGATGCCGAGGGCAACGACGTTGTCGTCAAGCCCGGCAAGTACGGCCCGTACGTAAAGCGGCTGGAAGACACGGCGTCGGTTCCCGACGATCTCACGCCCGACGAACTCACGGTGGAGAAGGCGCTCGAGCTGCTGGCCGCCCCCAAGAGTGACGTGGCCATCGGCGAGATCGATGGTTTGCCCGTGTACGCCAAGAACGGGCGATTCGGTCCGTACGTGCAGTGGGGAGACGCCGACAATTTCCCGCCCGGCGACGCCAAGCCGCGCATGTCGTCACTGTTCAAAACGATGACCATTGAGCGCATCACACTGAGCGATGCCAAAGATTTGCTGTCACTCCCCCGCAAACTCGGCGAACACGAAGGCGAGCCGGTCACCGCGCAGAACGGCAAGTTCGGTCCGTACGTTGCCCGTGGCAAAGAGAGCCGCTCCATCGGCACCGAGGAGCAACTGCTCACCATCACCTTGCCTGAGGCATTGGAATATTTGGCTCAGCCTCGAACCTACGGTGCGCGCGGTGCGCCCAAACCGCCGCTGCGTGAGTTCGGGGTCGACCCCATCAGCGCTCGCCCAGTGGTGGCCAAGGAAGGTCGCTTCGGCATCTATGTGACCGACGGTGAAACCAACGCCAGCCTCACCAAAGGCGACCGCCTCGAGGCAATGTCCGACGAACGAGCGCATGAGTTGCTGGCCATCCGCCGCGAGGCCGGGCCGTCCACCAAGAAGGCTGGAGCGCGTAAAGCAGCTGCGCCGAAGAAGGCGGCCGCGCCCAAGGCCGCTGGAGCGAAGAAGGCGCCCGCCAAGAAGGCTGCTGGCGTTAAGAAAGCCGCCGCCAAGAAGGCCGCCGAGTCCTAGCTCTGTTGCGAACTTGGTGCAATTGCTGCTGCTGGCGAACAGCAACTGCCCCAAGTTGCGCGTGTGGATGCATCGTCTCGACCCGATCACGTATCGTCTGCGCCGTGACGAGCGGACGCTACATCGCCTTGGAGGGCACGGAGGGCTGCGGGAAGTCGACCGCTGCAAAGCGATTGGCCGCCGAACTCAACGCCGTCCTGACCCGGGAAACGGGCGGAACCCGCATTGGACAGCTAGTGCGCAACATCGTGGCCGACCCGGCTTCGACCGAACTTGATGATCATGCCGAGGCCCTGCTGATTGCCGGGGATCGCGCTCAGCACATGGCCGAGATCGTGCTTCCGGTCCTGCGCGCCGGTCGGCACGTGGTCTCCGATCGTTCCGTGTACTCCTCCCTGGCTTACCAGGGCTACGGACGAGGCCTGAGTGTCGACGAAGTCCGCAAGATCAATGACTGGGCCGTACGAGGCCGCTGGCCAGATCTGGTGATCTTCCTTGATGTCTCCCCCGAGATACAGGCGCGTCGGCTCCAGCACCGAGACCTCGACCGCTTCGAGCAGTCGGGCGATGACTTCTACGGACGCGTGCTCGATGGCTTTCGCGCCATGGCCGCCGACGACCCCGAGCACTGGGTAACTCTCAATGCCGACGGCACGCCAGCAGCGGTACACGCCGACGTCATGGCCGTCGTTCGCGAGAGGCTGGGGTTGTGAACGATCTCGTTTCCCGTGTACTCGCAACCATCGTTGGCCAGCCGAAGGTGCAATCGCTGCTGACCGCTGCAGCCAAGGCACCGGTCCACGCCTTCTTGTTCATCGGCCCGGCCGGGAGCGGGAAGCGTTCCGCGGCGATGTCGTTCGGCGCGGCGTTGCTGTGTCCGAACGGCGGGTGCGGCGAGTGCCGCGACTGCCGGCTCGCCCTTTTGGGTGAGCATCCAGATGTGCGCATCGTTGAACGAGTCGGTGCGGCCATTAGCACCGAACAAGCCGATGACATCATCCGCATGGCCTCGCGTGCACCGGTCGAAGGCAGCCGCAAGGTACTCGTCCTCGATGAGTTTCATCTCTTGCGTCCCGAAGCCGCAGCGAAGTTGTTGAAGACGATCGAGGAGCCCGCCGGGTCGACAGTATTTGTTGTCATCGCCGATGACGTCACGCCAGAACTGGTGACCATCGCGTCACGCTGTATGCGGGTGGAGTTCCGGCCATTGAGTGATGAGACGGTGTTGGCCGCGCTGTTGGCCGAAGGGGTCTCACCCACGTCGGCCGAGCCGGCCGCGCTTGCCTCGGGTGGAGATCTCGACCGCGCCCGATTGCTGGCCGCCGACCGCGGGCTCTCCGCCCGCCGCCGAGCCTTCGCCGACGTTCCGCGTCACCTGGACGGCACGGGCAACGTGGTCATTGGCCAGGTGGCCCTCCTGATGACATTGATCGAAGAGGCCGCCGCGCCGCTCGCCGCTCGCCACCTTGTTGAAATCGCGGAGATGGACGAGCGCATCAAGGCCATGGGCGAACGCGGATCGGGCAAGAAGCAGCTCGAGGAGCGCCACAAACGCGAGCTCCGACGGCACCGGACGGACGAAATCCGCGCCGGACTCGTTGCTATTGCCTCCACCTACCGCGACGCACTGGTGGCCGGGGCAGGTCGACATGCGACGGCCTACCAAGCTGCTGTCGTTACCGTGCACGCCGCGTTGGAAGCCATGGAACGCAACCCGAACGACACCCTGCAGATGCAATCGCTTCTGCTGCGCCTGCCGCCCATCGGCTAACCTCCGACGTCGGCAAAAGCAGGTCCGTGAGAAGTATTCAAGTTTCGTCTGTTTCTGCCGATTGCTAACCTTGCACCCTTCGCCCAGATAGCTCAGTAGGTAGAGCAACGCACTCGTAATGCGTAGGTCGCCGGTTCGACTCCGGCTCTGGGCTCCACTTCCCGCGATCTGCCGCCGTATTCGGCACGCTGACGAAAGAGCTCCTGCGACTATCGTTTCAAAAATGTGTGCGTCCGGCGTCCCGACTCCGTGAGGCAACAGGAGCACAAGTCCACCAGGCTGCCGCGGTCGTTCCGACTGCTTTGGGCCGCGGCGGCTGCGTCGAATATCGGTGACGGCCTGCGCATTACGGCCCTTCCACTGCTCGCCACCACGGTAACCACCGATCCCCGAGCCATTGCAGGCGTCACGATCGCCGAGCGGATTCCGTGGCTCATTTTCATCCTGCCCGGCGGCGCGTGGGCCGACCGGTACGACCGCAGGGTGCTGCGAGTCTTTCTCGACCTCGTCCGAGGTGTGCTGATGGCCTCCCTCGTTTACACAATCGCGGTGCACCGTCTGACCATCGTGGCGATCTACATCGTCACCGCGTTGCTGGCATCGGCCGAAGCCATCGTTGACAGCTCGAGCATCGCGTTGGTGCCCGCCACTGTCGAGCCGTACGACCTGGTACGGGCTGGCTCGCGTCTGGCCTCTACCCAGGTGTTGACCAACGAACTCATCGGTCCCCCGCTGGGAGGGCTGCTCTTCGGCCTCGCCATGATCGTCCCGTTCGGCGTCGACGCGGCCAGCTTCTTCGCAGCCGCGCTCATCATGATGATGCTGCCCGGAAACTTTCAGCCCGGAGCGACAAAAGCGGCGCGTGCCCCGTTACGACTCGAGATCGGCGAGGGTTTTCGTTGGTTGTGGCGGCATCGGCTACTTCGCAACCTTGCTCTCATCTCGATGGTGCTCGCCACGGCGGCGTTCGTCGGGAACTCGGTCTTCGTCCTGTTCGCCACCCAAACCCTCAAGCTTTCCGGCCTCGGCTTCGGTCTGTTGCTCGTTCCCGGAGCGGTGGGAGGCATCATCGGATCGATGTTGGCTTCACGACTTCGTCGATACCCGCTGCGCGTGGTGCTTTTCGGCGCGATCTTTACGAGTGGCGTCGTCACGGCATTGACTGCAGCAGTGTCCTCGCCCCTACTGGCAAGCCTGCTATGGGGAACGGCTTCGCTGACCAGCATGATCTGGATCGTGCTCACCGTGGCGCTTCGACAGCGGGTCATCCCCAAACATCTCATCGGCCGGGTCGGTGCGAGTTACCGATTTCTCATGTTCGCCGGCATGCCCATCGGCGCACTCCTCGGAGGCTACCTCGCAGAGTCGTTCAGCGTCCGCACCGCCCTGGCGGTCGATGGACTCGCTTACCTCGCGTTTAGCCCGCTCGTTCTGATACTTCTTCGCGACGTGACCTCATCGGGCGAGGCAGGGGTGTGAGGTTCTGGACGCGACAGGGGGCGACGCATCGCGTCGCCCCCGGTGTGTTGCTCTTGCAACGTTCGTTACGCCCAGCTTGCACCCATGTGAATCACCCCATTTTCATGATTTCCAGAACCTGGCCGCCGGTGTCTCTGCCTTTCAGCAGGGGCGCCGGTCGTTGGTTCTTACTTTCCTCTAGAACCAGCAGATCCGCAATGCCAAAATGTGGACATGTCCACAAGTGGACACGGCTGCAGCCCCGGAACGAGGTACAGCTACCCCGTTGCGTTGTGGGCAGATAGCCCGGCGTGTCGGGCCCCGGGGTGATTCACCCCGTTGGGCGGCTCAGGGCGCGAAGAATGGAGTCGAGCTGCTTTCGTTGCGCAGGTTTGAGCGTTTCGAACAGCCGTTCTTCGTTGCTGAGGTGAACAACTACGAGTTTGTCGATCAGGCGGATTCCGGCCGCGGTTAGGCCGACGGGAGCTGAACGTCTGTCTTCAGGGTCGGGAAATCGTTTCACGAACCCGGCCGCTTCGAGTTTGTCGAGTCGACTAGTCATCCCGGCAGCGGTGAGCATGACTTGTCGCGCCAGGACCGATGGTTTCAGGGTGAAGGGCGAACCGGAGCGTCGAAGTGTGGCCAGTACATCGAACTCGCCTGTGCTGATCCCATAGCGCTGCATTTGTTCTTCGAGGTCGCGGCCGGAAATCAGGACAAAGCGGTTGAGTCGAGCGTAGAGACCCATGACCTCGAAGTTCAGGTCCGGTCGAGACTCCGACCATTGCGATACGAGTTCCTCTACGAGATCGGGTTCGTTCACGACGTAACAATACTGCTACGAGAGACAATATGCCGTATGATAGTTAGATAGCTAACTATCATGCGGAGTTAAGACTCCAGGGAAGGACCAACAACCATGATTCGAGTGAACGAGACAGTAATAATTCGCGCCGCACCCACCCATGTGTGGCACAAGATCGCCGACTACGCCTTCGACGAGCAATGGCGCGACGGCCTGATCGAGATGAACGCAACTCCACCGGGGCCGGCTGCTCTCGGCACGCGAGTAAGCGAGGTACTCCAAAGAGGCGGGAGAACCTACGTGGGGACGACAACGGTGGACGAAATCGAACCCGGTGTCGGCTACGGATTCTCTGGTGAAGGACCCAGTGGGCGCATCACCGGAAGTCGGACGGTCCAGCCCGGTTCGATCCGTGGCACCACGGAGTTCACCTACGCCTTTGACCTTCAGCCTGGTCTGTTCATCCGAGCGCTCGGACCCATCGCGACACGCATCGCGCGATCCGCAATGAAACGAGACCTCGCGACGCTGCGAACCATCCTCGAGCATGAAGTGCGGTTCCCCTCCAACACGCTCCTGCCCGACGCGGACTCGCGCGAGTAGCGAGGTACAACTACACCGTGGCGCTGAGCAGCTTCTCGCTGCAGTCGGCAAGGATCTTCTCAACGGTCAACCGAGCATCCACCGCGATGACATCGGGCTCGTCGGACCCGGGCACTTCAAGCGTGGCGAATTGGCTATCCAGCATCCGGGCCGTCATGAAATGACCTTTCCGGGCCGCAATGCGATCATGGGCCATGCTGCGGTCAATAGCCAGGAAAACGAACTGGACCGAACCGGCCGAACGCAGCAAATCACGGTACGACTTCTTGAGCGCGGAGCAGGTGACGACGACGCGATCACGTGACGCGAGCGCATCACGCATCGCCGACAGCCACGGCCATCGATCTTCGTCGGTCAACGGGATACCGATTGACATCTTGGCGATGTTGGCTTCCGGGTGGAAGGTGTCAGCTTCGAGATAGGTTGCCGGCAGCGTTTGCGCCAGGCCTTCGGCCACCGTCGTCTTTCCCGAAGCGGCGACGCCCATCACGACGACGCGAAGCGGACGAGGGTCCGACCGAGAAGTCGACATGATCAGATGGTCACGCCGTGCCCGCGGCGAGTCGGTCGCGCAGGGCGAATCGTTGGATTTTGCCGGTGGCGGTCTTCGGGAGTTCGCTGACGATGAACAGTCGCTTCGGTCGTTTGAACGCCGCTATCAACGAACGACAGTGGGCCTCGAGTTCGGCAGGAGCGATTGTGCATCCGGTTGCGGGCACCACGAAGGCGACGGTCTCTTCTAAACCTTGCGCGTTGTGCGAACCGACCACGGCTGCTTCAAGCACATCGGGATGCGAGATCAGCGCCGCCTCCACTTCCGCAGGGGAAACCCAAATACCGCCAGCTTTGATCATGTCGCTGTTCCGCCCAAGGAATGTCCAGTGTTCGTGGCCGTCACGCACATACACGTCACCGGTGCGTAACCATCCGTCCACAAGCGTGGCCGCGGTTACGTCGGCGCGATTCCAGTAGCCGGACATCACCGACGGTCCCTGCACGTGCAAGTAGCCCGGCGTGTCAGGCATGGTGACGAGGTTGCCGCCGTCGTCGAGTAACTTGGCCGAGTAACCGGGAACGACCCGTCCACTGCTGCCGGGGTGCTGTTCATCGAGGGTGTTGGAGATGAAGATGTGCAGCGCTTCCGTGGAACCTATGCCATCGAGAACCGGGTGCCCGCATCGCTCCGTGAGTCGCTGCTGGAGCGTTGCCGGGAGCGCTTCGCCTGCCGTGACCGTCGCCCGCACCGATGCGAACTGTTCGGCTGTTATGCCCGCATCGAGGAGCGCTGCCACGAATCCGGGCGCAGCGAAGAACAGCGTGGGCTTCTCACGGGTGACGAGGTCGATGAACCCCGCAGGGGTGGGTCGGCCGGGTTCGAGTATGGCGGTCGCACCGGCACCGAACGGAAAGGTGAGCGAGTTTCCCAATCCGAACGCGAAGAAGAGTTTGGCGACGGACAGAAATCGATCGTCAGCGTTCACACGCAGCACGTTCGTTGCGTAGGTGTCGAAGGTGGACTGCAGGTGGCCGTGTTTGTGAATGACTCCCTTGGGCAGTCCGGTCGTGCCCGAGCTGTAGAGCCAGAATGCCGGTGTGTCCCAGAAGGTCGGCGCAACCGCAACCTCGGCCGGGGCCGGAGGAAAGGACGACCACCTGTGCGTGGGAAGCCTCACGTCGATCTCGGCGTTGCCATCCATAATCACTGAGCTGACCGATGTAGCGCCAGCAACGATGGTGGGAATGCGGTCGGCATAGTCGCTGGAAATCACCATCAGGCGGGCGGCACAGTCGGCGGCGAGTGCGGCCACGTCACCGCCAAGAAGCATGGTTGACACCGGTACCGGCACCACGCCGGAACGCAGACATCCAATGAACCAAGCGATGAAGACGGGGCTGTCATTGAGCACCATGAGCACCCGTTCGCCATCAACAATGCTCGCTCTCGTAAGTGCGGATTGCACTCGTTGCACTTCGGTCATCAGATCGGAGTAGGTGTATCCAACGCCATTGCACCGCACGGCGATGTGCGATCCTCTGCCACTGCGAAGGTTGCGGTCGAGCAGCCACTCCCCTGCGTTGTACGGTGCCCCCGGTTGAACCATTGCATCCCCTTTCGGACGAAGTGAGCAGCACGAGACGGTGTGGTGGAACCACCGTTGTCCTCTGCGCCTCCAAGCCTGCCATCTCGCGAAGCTTCTGCACGCCAACCAGTCGAGCGGTCGGATGCTCGCGCTGTTTTCCGAAGCCGCCCGTGCGTGCTTCCGACTGTTAGTGGGTGGGGGCGAGGTCGAGGAAGATCCATATTTTGTCGGTGGCCAGTCCAGCCAACTCGCGTCCGCAGTTTTGGACAACGGCGGGTGAGGAGGTCACGTGCTGGGTGCCGGCGTGGACATCTCGGACCATGCGCTGGATGGTGCCGCGACGCAGTGCCGTGGTGCCACTGGCGAGGTACACGAAGTTGGCGACGTCCGAAAGCGCGGAGGTCACATTGGTGAGGGCCAGCCGAGTGAGCGTGTGCTGCCGGACCGACGGATGACCGCCGATGTCGATGGTGGCGGCCACGTCTCGCCATGCCTCGTAGACGAACGCACGGGCCGCCCGAAGTTGCGCCTCGGCGCGAGCGAAACCTTCGAGGAAGGCGGCGTTGTCGGCCTGGGTACCGGGACGACCCGCCTTGTCCTGAACGAGGGCAGCCAGCTCATCGAGAAGTCGACGACCCAGGCCGAGCGCCCAACCCGAGTGACCGATCTGAGCGAAGCCAATGATGCCGATGTTGTACAGACTGCCACCCTGCTTCGCGTCGGCAGCGATGGCGAAGTGAGAGTAGTCCTCGGGCACAAACACGTTGTCGATCGTGTAGTCGATGCTGCCCGTGCCACGCAGGCCGAGCACATCCCAGTTGTCGATGAGGTTCACCTGCTCAACAGGCAGCACGAAGATGCGCGGTTCGCCTGTTGTCGTGATGATGGCGAGCGTATGAATGTGGGTGCCGTGCTTGATGCCCGAGGCGAAGCTCCACGAACCGCTCAGCAGATAGCCGCCCTCGGTGGGCACGGCGGTGCCGGGTCGGGTGCCCTGACCGGCGATGACAGTACGCGTGTTGTGATCGAACAGTTCCATGGCCGCCGACTCACCCAGGTACGCCCCACCTGTGCCGACCGAGAGGCTGGCGGCCATCTGCACCCACGCCGCAGAAGCGTCGCCGTAGGCCAGGTTCTCGACGACTTCGATCGAGCTGACGGGGTCGAGCTCGGCGCCGCCGAGAACGGCGGGTAGCCACATGTTGAACAACCCGTCACGGTGCATTGCCTCGACCAGGTCGGGCGCGAGTTGGCCCTGCTCGTCGGCAAAGGCCGCACTTGCGTCCACCAATGGCACCAACGCCCTGGCCTTCTCCCCCAATGTGGACGAAGCGGTGAGAACGGAACCTAACGCCATGCCATACCCCCGAAAATGAAGTCGTCGTGCGTACAACCGCACGCCGAGAATCGGAAGGGTATCAGCTGTCCTGACAACCTTCTCTGGCGGGGTAGAGTCGGCCTATGGCCCACTCGTCGCAGCGTCCTGCCGCCCAGCCCATCTTCGACACGAAGCCCGTCACTTCGCGGTCCGGGCACTTCTGGGTGGGGGTCGAGCCTGATCCGTCGGTCGAAGCGCCACGAGGCCCGATGTACGTGTACTGGGAAGCCCCCGTCGAGGTCACCAGACCGTATCCGATCGTGCTGATCCACGGGGGCGGCGGACAGGGGCTCGACTACCTGACGACGCCTGACGGCCGACCCGGTTTCGCAACGCTGCTGGTCGAGCAGGGCTGGGTGGTCTACGTGGTCGACCGCCCGGCACATGGTCGCTCGCCGTTCATCCCCGAGTTGATGGGCGAGGCTGGGCCTCCGTTGCCCGCCGAGGTGTTGCGCATGATTTTCGTGCCGCCGTCCGAGGGCCCTGCGGCGTTGCCGTTCGGTTCGGCGCACACCCAGTGGCCCGGTGATCGCAACGACCCGGCCGATCCGTCATGGCTGCAGTTCGCCGCCAGCGGCGGCCCATTCACGGGTGACGCCGCAGTGCGCCACACGATGGAACGGGACCGGTTGGTGGAGTTACTCGACAAGGTCGGCCCGGCGTTCGTCGTGTCGAACTCGCTCGGAGGACCATCGGGCTTTTTGCTCGCCGATGCACGACCCGACCTGGTCGTCGCCCTCGCGCAGCTCGAACCAGTCGGACCGGCCTTTGCTCAGACGTTCGGACCCGACACGTTGCAGTGGGGTCTATCGGCCATCCCCGTTTCGTACGACCCACCTGCAGCATCACCGAGTGACATCGCGCTGGTGGAGCACTCCCCCGCACCGGGCGCGCCCGGCTACATGCTGCAGGCCGAACCGGCCCGCCAACTTACGAACCTGTCGAAGATGCCAATCGGTGTCTTCACCAGTGAAGCGTCCGTCTTCCAGTTCAGCGACGGCCCGCTCGTTGCGTTCCTCCAGCAGGCCGGCTGCAATGCTGTCCACATCGAACTGGCCAACGAAGGCGTCCACGGCAACAGCCACGGCGCCATGTTCGAAAAGAACAACGCCGACGTGTTGGCTGTCATTACCAAATGGATGGAAGCCCAGCTCGCGCCGTAGAGCGTCAGCCCCCGAACGCAGCCTGAAGCCAGGCCGCGACGAGGAGCCAGGCGAGCCCACCGCCGAAGAAACCGAGCGTCATGCCACGTCGACCCATGTGGCGGTGTCCCCAGATACCGAACGCGGCACCAAGCACCGAACTTCCCACCAGGTCGAGCAACATAGTGATCAGGCTATGAGCGCCCTCGGCCTCAAGGTGAGGTGTGGGTCCGACCCGTCACGGCCCAAGGCGATCGAGGATCAAGGCGACGACGGCCGGACCATCGACACCTGCGCAGATGTCCACGAGCGGTCGGAACTGCCAGGCCGGCAGGTGATTGTCGTCGTTGCGACCAACGTACGGCCACGTCTTACCTCTACTGAAGGAGCCACCGGTTTCCACCCGCATCGGTGCTCGCACGACCTTGAACAGGTCGGGCGCAAGCAAATACGCAATGGCAGCGGAGTCGTGAATGACGATGCCCTCGGTACCGAGACGTTCACCAAGGAACGCTCGGTAGAACGGATTGATCCGGCCCATGTGCTGGCCCTGCGGCGTGTCAAAAGAGTGCAGGATCGCCAGATCATCGTCGGTCATCACTACTTCGTTGGTGACGTCGAGGCCGACCATCGTGATTGGCCACCCTGCACCGAACACCACGTCGGCCGCTTCGGGATCGTTGCGGATATTGGCTTCCGCGGCTGGGCTGGCATTGCCGGGGCAAAACGCATTACCACCCATCAGCACGACACCGGCCACCAGCTCCGGCAGGTTGGGTTCCAGACGCAAAGCAAGGGCGATGTTGGTAAGCGGCCCTATGGGCACCAACGTGATCTCACCGGGCTGCGCCCTCGCCTGCTGGACGATGAACTCGGCCGCGCTGATGCCGAGCGGCTGAGTGGTCGGTGGTGGAAGAAAGGCGTTGCCCTGTCCGTCATCGCCGTGCACGAACTGGACGGCGCCAAGAAAGTCGGCCGCAATCGGTTTGGCCGCACCCTCGGCAACTGGGATGTCCGAGCGGCCGGCCATCTCCAGCAGACGCAGCGCGTTCGTAGTGGCCAGGTCGACCTCGACGTTGCCCATGATGGTGGTCAGACCGACAACATCGAGCTCCGGTGATGCCAGCGCGAGGAAGATCGCCATGGCGTCGTCGATGCCCGGGTCGGTATCGATAATGATCTTGCGAACCGTCATGCCCTGATGGTCCCAGATCACGGCGAGCCGCGCATCAGGTCCAGGGGTTGACCACGACAAGGTTCTCGAAACGATCGAAGTCTTTGTTGTTGCGAGTAACGACGGTCATGCCGTGCACAAGGGCGGTTGCTGCAATGACAGCATCGCGAAAGGGTGCCGGGTTCGGGACATGCAGTGCTGCGGATCGAAGAGCCGTCTCGGTGCCAACGGGGAGTATTCGATCGGCAAAGGCCGGCACGACGCTGTCGTCGAGCCAGGCCCGCAACACTGCGCCTTTCTCGGGGTCCTTTCGCTCGGCCAGAAGCACTCCATGTTCAAGCTCATGGAGAGAAACCACCGAGACGAACATCAAGGCGGCCGGCACACCGGCGGCCCAGTCACTGACACCCAGATTGGCCTTACCAGCCCGAGCCTTCCGTAATTCGGAAATGACATTGGTATCGAGGAGGAACATCAGTCAAACGTCGCCGGCTCTGAAACGTCACGCGCTGTCGGTGTTTCTAGATCGATGTCCTCGACACCGGCGGGCCAGGCCAGCAGCTCAGACATGCTCACTCGGTTGACGGTCAAGGTGAGGAAGTAGTCAAACGTAAGCAGAACGTGCGAGGGTCGCCCACGGTCGGTGACATACACCGGCCCGGATAATGCACACCGTTTCGCCCGGCCCGTGTCCTGATTGAATTCGCGGCTGGTCATTGTCTGTGTTGTCACCACTGCCTCCAAACTGTAGCAATGTTACTATCTTACAACCGGCAGCGCGTTCGGCCACCGTCGCCTATCACCAAGTGCGGGCCCAGCCGCGTTGGAATAGGCCAACGAGCGTTCGCTCTTGATCTCCTGG